>NZ_DATCSD010000203.1:0-14843 GCF_036568665.1 Ohtaekwangia sp.
ATACTGTACAGATACCGTATCAACAGCTGTTCTGTCTGTATATGAAATATAAAACTCTGTACTGGTAACGCTGGTGCTCGGATTAAGTGGAAGTTTTACAACGCTGGTTGTATCACTCGCATAATATATAGCGTCTGAATAATTTGTTTTTATCTCCTTCAAATGTACCTGCACCGCTGTTGTGGTGTTAGGTTTCCGAAAAACGATCTGCGTTAAATTCATTATGGGGCATCGCATGATCTTTACATTTGTTACCGGAGGATCGCCCAATACATTCAACGTATCACCATTACTTTTCAGGGCAACTGCCAGTGTATCGAAGTCCTGCGGAGTATGTGTCTCCGGTATAACCACTTTCAGATTTTGTACAAACTCCTGCAAGCCGCATTGCTTGTAGCGCTTTTTCCAGATGGTATCATACGTAACCGTCATCTTCTTCATGGTTTCGCCATTCGTAAAATCATCGGCAAAATCAAATGTATAGGTTGATGTTTCCTTGGTAAGATCTACCGGAAGATATAGTGTAGATACCGTATTATTAAGATAAACTTTTTCTCCGCTAAAATCTGCCGTTATACTATTAAAAGTAGCCGGTAATGTTGTGGCCGATTGTGTGCTTGTACCCGAAATATAAAGTTGCTGTAAAGTCAGTCCCATCTTCTCCACTTCGGGGCAACGATATACTTCTATATTGGTCGCTCCGCTTTTGGTTGGCTCGTTGCTCACCAGGCGAACCGAGTCAAACGAATAATCCCTTATCTCCAGTCCCGACAAAATATAGCGTGATCCACAATCTTCTGAAACGAACTGTATTTTGGTAGTATATTTTACTTTTAATGTGTCCTTACTTCCATCGCTTCTGGTAATAAAGATAGTCGTGCTGGTATCGGTATAATTAAGCGGAAGAAGAATGGCTGTAGCGGTATCAAAGGCTGTTACGCTGGTACCCGAAAAAGATATTTCCGTTGCCTTTAATGTATCGGCAACGGTAGAGCCCATCACATGAAAAGAAATGCCTAACTGGTCATTATTGAGCTGGTAGCAATCAGGTTCATCCAGGCACGATACGGCCAATGCGAGAGAGAGGATAAACCAGCTTATTTTCTTCATAGATTTTTGCGGTCGTAAAGATACTTTAACGCCCCAAAGCCCAAATTCTGTGCCCATTTATTTTTAGTACTTTTGCACTTGTAACAGACTACTTCAGCGGGCAGATCATCGAAATTCAGGTAGAATTCAACTTTTTCCGAATAGTCAAAGCGATCATCGGAGCAAGTGAATCATTGAATGGTGGTTCTTGTTGTGCTGAGACCTGGAAAATTTTACCATGAGAACGAAGGGAAATAAGAAAACGAAGGTGAACATCGTTACGCTGGGTTGCTCCAAGAACCTGGTTGATTCAGAAGTATTACTAACGCAATTGCGCGGCAATGGCATTGACGCAGTACACGAATCGAAGGAAGACGATGCCAGCGTTGTGGTGATCAATACCTGCGGCTTTATTGATAATGCCAAGCAGGAATCCATCGATACAATTTTACGCTATGTAGATGCCAAGGACGAAGGCATTGTAGATAAAGTATATGTAACCGGGTGTCTCTCCCAACGCTATAAAGACGATCTTGAAAAAGAGATTCCGGATGTAGATGCGTGGTTCGGTACACGCGACCTTTCGCGACTATTAAAAGTTTTCAAGGCCGACTATAAGAATGAACTGGTAGGTGAGCGTATACTTACTAACCCCAGTCATTATGCTTATCTGAAAATATCCGAAGGCTGCGATCGCCCGTGTTCATTCTGTGCTATTCCGATTATGCGTGGTGGTCACATATCGCGCCCGATGGAAGAGCTGGTGTTAGAGGCGAAGAACCTTGCCAAGAACGGCACAAAGGAATTGTTACTGATTGCGCAGGATTCAACGTATTATGGATTAGACCTGTATAAAAAAAGAAATCTCGCGGAACTTCTTCAACGACTCTCGGATGTTGAAGGTATAGATTGGATACGCCTGCATTATGCATTCCCTACCGGCTTCCCGATGGATGCGCTGGATGTAATGGCAGAGCGCTCTAACATTTGCAAGTATATAGATATACCTTTGCAGCACGGTTCAACGCGTATGCTGCAATTGATGCGCAGGGGAACAACACGCGAAAAGACTGAACAACTGCTCCAAGACATTCGCGAAAAAGTACCGGGCATTGCTATACGCACCACGATGATCGCAGGTCATCCGGGAGAAACAGAAGCAGAATACCAGGAGATGCTGAGTTTCATTGAGAGATCTCGTTTCGACAGGCTCGGAGTTTTTACATACTCGCACGAAGAAAATACACATTCATATTCAATGGCAGACGATGTGCCAGACGAAGTAAAGCAACAACGTGTAGATGAGATCATGGAGTTGCAGCAGGGCATTTCACTGGAGCTCAATCAACAAAAGATCAACAAGATTTATAAAGTGCTGGTAGACCGTAAAGAAGGTGGTGCATTCATTGGCCGCACCGAATTCGATTCACCGGAAGTTGATAACGAAGTAATCATTCACAGTCCTGATAACTACCTGAGGGTAGGTGATTTTGCAACAGTAAAGATCAAGACAGCGACCGAGTTCGACCTGACGGGTGAAGTCATTTAGATGGTATATTATCCGGATGATTTTTAACATCTCGTTAACAACTCATCCGGAGCTTTTTACAGTGCATAGGATACCGGCCGCTTATATATAATTTCGTAAACTTAATATGTAAAAATCCCGTTATTCGGCTTGTGCTTACCATCCACCAACCCGTATCACAATCTATGAAGCTTAACAAGCTTTCCTTCGCAGACACGCGTGCCTTCAGTTCGTTTTTCCTGGATTACATCGAACAGAAAGAAACACTGAAACCTTTCTATAACCGATTCCCTCAAACAGAAAACTTTGCTGCGCAACTGGCGGATAAGAGCCAGGCTTTTCCACAACAGAATAGAGATATACTGGCAGATGTACTTGTTCAACAATATACATCTGTACCGGTAAAGCAGGCTGTTCAGCAAAATATAGCAGCGCTTCGTGATACAAAGACTTTTACCGTTATAACAGGACATCAGCTAAACATTTTCACCGGACCACTATATTTCATTTATAAGATCGTTACGGTTATCAACGCCTGTAAACAACTCAAGAAACAATATCCGGAATATACGTTTGTACCAGTATACTGGATGGCTTCGGAAGATCACGATTATGACGAGATCAAATACTTCAAGCTATACGGAAAGAAATATACCTGGCAAACAGAGCAAACAGGAGCTGTAGGACGGTTCTCTACTCAGGATATAAAATCGTTATTACAAGAAGTTCCGGGAGATACACGCATCTTCCAGGAAGCGTATACGAAAAACAAAACTCTGGCCGATGCTGTACGTCATTATGTGAATACATTATTCGGTGATGAAGGTTTGGCAGTAGTAGATGCAGACAATGCAACGTTGAAATCACTCTTCAAGAAAGTTATACACCAGGATATATTTGAAAACATCAGCAAGAAGTTTGTCGACAAGACGAATGAAGCCCTGCAACAAAAAGGTTATCACACACAAGTATATTGTCGTGATATAAATTTCTTTTACCTCGATAAAAATCTTCGCAGTCGTATAGAAAAATCTGGTGATGATACCTGGAAAGTATTGGATACCGATATATCTTTCTCTTCAGCAGAGTTGAAGAAGCTGATTGAAGAACAACCCGAGCGATTTAGTCCGAATGTAATTTTACGGCCACTTTACCAGGAAGTAATTCTGCCTAATCTCGCCTATGTGGGTGGCCCTGCGGAAGTAGTATACTGGCTGCAGTTAAAAGGTGTATTCGATCACTTCAAGGTTCCATTCCCGATGCTGATGCCACGTAACTTCGCGATGGTAATGGAACATACTGTGACGCGTAAGTTTGAAAAGACCGGCCTTGAGCTCAAAGACTTGTTTGAAGACAAGAATTATATATTTAACCATTGGGTATTAGAGCACTCTACGCATAATTTAACCGTTGGCCCCGAGCGGACACAGGTGCATGAGCTCTTTGAAGAGTTAAAGAAACGTTCCGATGCTATCGACAAAACCCTTACAGCCTATATCAGTGCGGAAGGTAAACGTGCCTTGAACAGTCTTGAAAAAATAGAACGCAAATTACTACGCGCAGAAAAACGCCTGCATAAAGATAAACTTGGCCAGATTGAAGCCGTAAAAGATGCTTTGTTTCCCAACGGCAGCTTACAGGAGCGCACTGATAATTTTTTGAACTTCTATCAACGGGATAGTAACTTCATTCAGCGGCTGTATGAACAATTTGATCCGTTCGATTACAAGTTCAATGTTCTGTCGTATACGGCCGATCTGTAACTTTGCACATGACCAAAGCAGCACTTCGTAAGCTATACCTCACCAAACGTCAATCGCTTTCAGAAGCAGAATATCTGCAACTCAATCATCAGCTTTGCGAAAACTTCTTTGCGCACGTTGAGCTATCGTTCATTAAAGTGTTGCACTGCTTTATACCGATCGAAAAAAACCGGGAGCCCAACACATGGCTTATCATCGATCGCATCCGCAGGGAGTTTCCGCATATACGATTATCTATACCGCGCATCAGTGGTGATGGCAGCCTGGAGAATTTCTTCTTCGAAGGATTACATCAGCTGCAACAAAATTCGTGGGGCATATTAGAACCAAAGCAAGGAATTCCTACAGAGACAGTGAAGATTGACATGGTACTTGTGCCCATGCTGATCTTCGATATGCGAGGGAATCGTGTAGGCTATGGTAAAGGATTCTATGATCGCTTTCTTGCTGCGTGTAAGCCTGCCGTTAAAAGCGTTGGTCTCTCTCTATTCGATCCTATAGAAGAAATCGAAGATGTTGATGTACACGATATACCTTTATCGTATAGCGTAACACCAACACAAGCCTTCAGCTTTCAACCTTAAACTTTCTGCTACTTAAACCGATGGCTCTTGCTGACTCAAGCAATGAAATGAGCCCAGTCCCCAGATAATATCCAGTGAATCAAGTCCTATAACCTTGCGATCTGAGAAAGTTTTTTGAATGATGTCCAACGCGCGATCATCATTCTTATCTCGGAAAGTAGGTACCACTACATATTTATTGCTAATGTAGAAGTTGGCGTATGAAGCTGGCAAACGCATGTCTTCATAAATTACAGGAGCAGGCATAGGCAGTTCTACTATATTCATCTGCTTCCCATTTTCCAGGCGCAGTTTGTTCAGCAGCTTTAAATTTTCCTGCAGTGGTTCGTAGTTCTCATCCTTCTTGTTTGCTTCTACAACAGTCACTACAGTATCTCCATTTACAAAACGTGTCAGGTCATCAATATGGCCATCGGTGTCATCACCGAGTATACCATCTCCCAACCAGAGTATATTTTCAACTCCGTAATAACTATATAAAAATTCTTCGATCTGTTGTTGATCAAGATGCGGGTTACGATTTTCGTTCAGCAGACATGATGTTGTAGTCAGTACCGTACCTCTGCCATTGAAATCCACAGAGCCACCTTCCATTACAATGCCGGGATATACTACCGGTATAGTATAGTGCTTGGCAATAAGTGTAGGTATATTATCATCCAGATCGAATGGAGGATATTTACCACCCCAGGCGTTATAGCCCCAGTCTACTATAATTTTCTTTTGTTCAGCTTTTGGATTCAGCAGGAATGCAGGACCATGATCGCGGCACCACGCATCGTTGGTGGGATGTATAAAAAATTGAACGTTGTTAAGATCAGCACCTGCTTCCTGCACATGACGAAGCGCTTTCTGTTTCATCGCTTCATCCACTACATTGATATTTACTTTCTCACCTTCAGCTACCAGTTTAATAAACTGCGCATATATAGGGTATATCGTTTCAATCTTTCCTGGCCATGATGCTTCCTTGTGCGGCCAGCTTAACCAGGTAGCATCGTGTCTGGCAAATTCTGCCGGGAAGAAGTAGCCAAGTTCTTTGGGGGTTTTTGAATCCGGAAGTCCGGAAGTAGGGAAGTTTGGTTTGGTGCTCATTATTAAATTTTCTCCGCTCATTTAAGAGTGTTCCGAAGACTGTTAATCATAACTAACAGTTCTTCACAATATCTGTACAATTTCTGAAATTCTCCTTGAGAGATATAGCTTCGTCTTATAGCCAGATGAAGACGTCCAACAACTTCAACATTCGAGCGAATTGTATAAACCTACTAAACTCCGCCTTGGACTGACCAGTAGATCTCTCCACTATATTTAGTGAATTGAACCCGCAGCTCTTTTGAATTGAGAAGTCAGTATATACAATTCATCCTTTGGAAATTTCTTACTTACTCGTTCACCTAAGGTCTGCAGCCTTCTGCCATACAATCAGTCGCTCAAATTTAAACGCCATATATACTTACAAAAAAGCTAACGGGTCTTTACACAACATCACAACAAAAGTCTTTCGGACTTTCCGTCTTCTCAAGCTTCCGGACTTACTCATCTATAAACCGCTTTGTTATCGGCTGATATGAATCGATTCTGCGGTCGCGCAAAAATGGCCAGTGCGTTCTATAGCGATCGGTCTGTTGCATATCTATTTCCTCTACATGTACTTCTTCCTGATCGTGCGAAGCAAGGTATAGCAATCTTCCGAATGGATTTGAGATGAACGAACCTCCCCAGAATTTCATTGCTCCGTTTTGTTCAAAGCCTACACGGTTCACACTCACCACGTGCACACCATTGGCTACTGCGTGACTGCGTTGTATAGTCTGCCATGCGTTATACTGTTCTGAATTAGTAGCTTCATCCTGTGACGTAGCCCAGCCAATAGCAGTAGGATAAAATAATATCTCAGCACCCATCAGCGATGTGATGCGGGCTCCTTCCGGATACCATTGATCCCAGCAGATTAACACACCAATGGTAGCAAACTTTGTCTTGAAAATTTTATAGCCTAAATCACCGGGAGTGAAATAGAATTTTTCATAATAGGCCGGATCATCGGGGATGTGCATCTTCCTGTATTTTCCAAGATAGGTGCCATCCGCATCGATTACAGCCGTTGTATTGTGATAGAGACCTTCGGTACGCTTTTCAAAAAGTGAAGCGATGATCACAACACCAAGTTCTTTGGCTACAGCGGATAGTGACTCCGTTGAAGGGCCAGGAATTGGCTCGGCCAGTTTAAAATTTTCGTAATCTTCAACATCGCAGAAGTAAAGTGAACGAAAAAGCTCCTGCAGGCAAACGATCTGTGCTCCTTTTGCTGCAGCTTCGCGAATCTTTGCAATAGCCTTCGCCAGATTTTCGTCCGGGCTCTTTGTGCACGACATCTGCACCGTTCCAACTTTTACTTTTTTACTCACGTCTTTAAATTTTTAGTGCTGCAAAATTAGGAAGTAATTCGTGTTACAAAAATCATCTATCGCTTCCGCTATGCATAAAAAGAAAACCCCCTGAAAAAGTTCAGAGGGCTTCTTATTGTTATACAGCTAAAGAATTTCTATCAGGCTTCTTCTCCGATGTGAACGAATGACTCATCTTTCGCTTCCAGATTAGAAGATCCCATCAGCCAGGTATCTACTGCACGGGCTGCTTCGCGACCTTCAGAAATCGCCCAAACTACCAGCGACTGTCCTCTACGAACATCGCCTGCAGAGAATACACCTTCCTCGCTCGACATATAGTTTGTTGTTTTGATGTTGCCGCGCTCGTCTAGTTCCAGTTTCAATTCTTCTACCAAACCACCTTTCTCTGCGCCAACAAATCCGATCGCCAGTAAAGCCAGTTCGCAAGGAATAACTTTCTCGGTTCCGGGAATTTCTTCAAAGCCCATTTTACCCTGAGCATTTACTCCCCATTTGATTTCCACGATCTTCATACCAGTGAGACGGCCGCTGCCATCGCCAACAAACTCTTTTGTAAGTATAGCCCACTGACGGTCTGCTCCTTCTTCGTGTGATGATGATGTATTGAGGATCATCGGCCACAGAGGCCACGGGTTCGATTCATCGTTACGTTTTACCGGAGGCTTCGCAAGCAATTCAATTTGTGTTACTGTTCTTGCTTTATGACGATTGGAAGTACCTACACAATCCGAACCGGTATCACCACCACCAATTACCAATACATTTTTATCGGTAGCCAGTATATCTTCTGCGAAGATGTTATCGCCAGCACCCCGTTTGTTCTGCTGCGACAAGAACTCCATCGCGAAGTGCACACCTTTCAATTGCCTACCTGGTATAGGAAGATCGCGCGGTGCAGAAGCGCCTCCACACATTACAATAGCATCAAACTCATCCTGCAAATGCTTGGCGCTGATATTTACTCCCACGTGAGCATTGGTGCGAAATACTATACCTTCCTGTTCCATCAGGCGAAGTCTTCTGTCTATGACATGCTTCTCCAGTTTGAAGTCCGGTATACCATAGCGAAGCAGTCCTCCAATCCGGTCGCTGCGTTCAAACACTGTTACCCAATGGCCGGCTTTATTTAATTGTGCAGCGGCAGCAAGTCCTGCAGGACCTGATCCTATAACGGCAACACGTTTACCTGTTCTCTGTTTTGGAAGCGTTGGTTTGAGATAACCTTTTTCAAAAGCCTGCTCTGCTATAGTCTTCTCGATATACTCGATTGTAACAGGTTTATTGTTGATGCTCAATACACAGCTTGCTTCACAAGGAGCCGGACAAATACGTCCGGTAAATTCCGGAAAGTTGTTAGTGCTGCTCAGTATCTTGATCGCCTCTTCCCACTTGCCATTATATACGGCATCGTTAAAGTCTGGTATATTATTACCCAGCGGACAACCATTGTGGCAAAAAGGAACGCCACAATCCATACATCGCGCAGCTTGTTGTTTTACTTTTTCTTTATCAAGCGGGTTATATACTTCTTTGTAATCTTTTATACGTTCTTTCGGATCGCGCGACTTTGGCATTTCGCGATCAAACTTCATAAATCCATCTATCTGTCCCATGTCTGTTGCGTCTGTTGTAGTTGATTATTTTTTTACGAGAGCTGGTGATGCGGCAGCTTTACCATTTACGGACTGGCGTTGCTGTGCTTTTTGTTTTTGAAGTACTGCCTTGTAATCACGCGGCATCACTTTCACAAAAAGTTCACAGGCAGTCTCCCAGTTCTCCAGCACCCACTCAGCAGGATCGCTGCCGGTATATTTGTGATGCTTCTCGATCATGGCTTTTACTTCTGCTTTATCTTCTTCTTCCAGCGTTTCGAGATCAACCATCTCTTTGTTACAGAGACGCTCGAGTGCATTTTCCGGATCGAAGACATACGCTATACCACCGCTCATACCGGCTGCAAAATTTTTACCGGTTTTACCCAGCACAACTACGCGACCACCCGTCATATACTCGCAGGCGTGATCACCCACACCTTCTACAACAGCTGTTACACCCGAGTTACGAACACAGAAGCGTTCACCTGCCTGACCACGGATATAGGCTTCACCGGATGTAGCACCATAGAATGCTACGTTACCAATGATGATGTTATCCTCTGGTTTGAAGGTTGCTTCTTTATCCGGATATATAATCAGCTTGGCACCTGATAAACCTTTACCAAAATAATCGTTCGCTTCACCTTCAAGTTCAAATGTTAAACCAGGTGCTCCGAATACAGCGAAGCTTTGTCCTGCCGAACCTTTGAATTGGAAATGTATAGTATCTTCCGGTAAACCTTTTCCTTTATACTTCTTGGATACTTCATTGGAGAGAAGCGCACCAACGGAACGATCTATATTGTGGATGATAAATTTCTCTTGTACAGCTTCAGCATCATCCAAAGCAGGGCGTGCAGCTTCTACGAGTTTCCAGTCGAGAACTTTTTCAAGTTCAAAATCTTGTTCGATCTGTTTATATAGTCCTACACCTTCGCGTGCACTTTCCTGATGCAGGATTGGAGAAAGATCAAGTTTCTTCACCTTCCAGTGTTCAATGTCCTGACGAACGCGCAACATATCGCTGCGACCAATCATTTCATTTACCGTACGGAAGCCAAGCTCGGCCATGTTCTCGCGAAGATCATTTGCCAGGAAGCGGAAGAAGTTTACTACGTGATCAGGATCTCCGGTAAACAATTTGCGCAGATCAGGATCTTGTGTTGCTATACCAACCGGGCAAGTATTCAAGTGACACTTACGCATCATGATACATCCTTCAACCACCAGGGCAGCCGTTGCAACGCCCCATTCTTCAGCACCGAGCATAGCAGCCACAGCTATATCTTTACCGGTACGAATCTGTCCGTCTGTTTGAAGTGTAACACGACTTCTCAAATTATTCTTCACCAGCGTTTGGTGTGCTTCTGCAAGACCAAGTTCCCACGGTAAACCTGCGTGACGCATGGAGCTTATAGGTGATGCACCTGTTCCACCATCAGCACCGGAGATTAATATAGCATCAGCTTTTGCTTTTGCTACACCTGCTGCAACAGTACCTACACCAGCCTGTGATACCAGTTTCACATTGATGCGTGCCTGGCGATTAGCATTCTTCAAATCGAAAATCAGCTGCGCTAAATCTTCGATCGAGTATATATCGTGGTGAGGTGGCGGTGATATCAAACCAACACCCGGTGTTGAGTGACGAACACGACCGATCCATTCATCTACTTTATGACCAGGAAGCTGACCCCCTTCGCCAGGCTTGGCACCTTGCGCCATCTTGATCTGCAGCTCATCGGCATTCGATAAGTAATAGCTGGTTACACCGAAACGTCCTGAAGCAACCTGCTTGATCGCAGAACGTTCCCAGTCGCCATTTTCCTTTTTCTCATAGCGTATCTCATCTTCTCCACCTTCTCCGCTATTGCTTTTACCACCGATACGGTTCATCGCTATAGCCAGTGTTGTGTGCGCTTCGAAAGATATAGATCCGAACGACATAGCGCCTGTAGCAAAGCGCTTGAAGATTTCTTCTACCGGCTCAACTTCGCTGAGTGGTATAGGATTGCGCTTCTTAAATTCGAACAGGCCACGGATAGTAAGTTGATCGCGTGTCTGATCGTTTATCTTCTGAGCATATTTTTTATACTGCTCGTAATTATTCGTTTTGGTAGAATGTTGCAGCAGGTGAATTACCTCAGGGCTGAACATGTGTTTCTCGCCTCTGCGCTTCCATTGATATACACCACCCACCTGGAGCTCTTTACTTTCATTTTCAAATGCCAGGTGATGACGAGACAATACTTCACGGGCAAGATCATCGAATGATAAACCTTCGATACGACTGATCGTACCACGGAAACATTTTTCCATCACATCGCTGCCAAGTCCTACCGCTTCAAATATTTGAGATGACTGATATGACTGCAGTGTGCTGATGCCCATCTTCGACATTACTTTCAGCAAGCCATTACCAATTGCTTTCTGGAAGTTGGCGAATGCTTCTTCGTCAGCAAGTGGCTTGTAGAACATGCCGTGTTTATTCATCGAGTGAATAGACTCCAATGCTATATATGGATTCACCGCGCTTGCTCCATAACCTATGATCGTAGCGAAGTGTTGTACTTCCCAGGCATCACCGGCTTCTACTACAAGACCTGCCTGTGTGCGGATTCTCTTCTCAACCAGATATTGATGAACAGAACCTACTGATAACAATGAAGGTATAGGGGCATACTCGTTGCTGATTTTTCTATCGGAGAGTATAAGTATCTTTTTACCGGCACGCACTGCTTTCTCTGCTTCGCAGCAAATGCGTGTTATACTTTCTTCGAGTCTTCCGGGTTCGCCATCCGCTTTGAACACGCATTGTATCACAGCATATTCAAAACCCTGATCCTGCAAGTGCTTCAGTTTTTCCAAATCTTCATTCAGCAACACAGGTTGTGAAATATGTATCTGTCTTGTATGCTCGGGTGTTTCATCCAACACATTCAAGCTTGCACCTACACGTGTAAAGAGCGACATCACCAGGCGTTCGCGAATCGGATCGATCGGAGGATTACTTACTTGTGCAAAATGCTGTTTGAAATAATTCGAGATGTGGCGGCTTTCTTTCGAGAGCACGGCGAGCGGTGTATCATCGCCCATCGAGCCGATCGCCTCATATCCTTTTTCTGCCATCGGCAGAACGATCGTCTTGATATCTTCAGAAGTATACCCGTACGCATTCTGGCGTTGCACGAGTGTCTTTTCATCAAAGCTCGTTTCAACCCATTCTACTTCCGGCTCCAGGCGAAGCTTCAGACGATTCTGGATGATCCAGTTATAGTATGATTTGCCTTCGTATACCGAACGTTTTACTTTTTCATCATCGAGTACTTTACCTTTCTCGGTATCGATCATGAGCATCTTGCCCGGAGTAATGCGGCCTTTTTCCAATACGTCTTTCGGATCGATTGTCAACGCTCCTGCTTCAGATGCTGCGATCACACGACCAGAACGTGTAACACAATAGCGAAGCGGACGAAGTCCGTTACGATCCAACGTAGCCCCTATACGCACGCCATCGGTAAACACCAATGCTGCAGGACCATCCCACGGCTCCATCATCGAAGCATGATACTTGTAAAATGCTTTACGGTGCGGATCCATCAATTTATTATCCTGCCATGCTTCCGGCACCAGCATCATCATTACATGCGGTATAGTGCGGCCTGATAACACCAGCATTTCAACCAGCGCATCGAGGTTTGCAGAGTCAGAACCATCAGGACTTGTGATCGGCAAAAGTTTTTTCAATTCATCATCGGTAAACATAGTCGACTTGAAGAGTGCTTCTTTCGACTTCATTTTGTTTACGTTACCACGAATGGTATTGATCTCACCATTGTGCGCGATGTAGCGAAATGGCTGCGCGAGTTTCCAGTTTGGAAATGTATTGGTAGAAAAACGCGAGTGAACCAACGCCATCGCGGTCTTCAAACGCGAATCCTGCAGATCGTTGAAATATATTCTGAGTTGTTCTGTACGTAATTGTCCCTTGTAAACAATTGTGCGTGCAGAGAAACTTGTTACATAAAATTCTTTATTGTTACCCTTTACTGAATTTGCTACAGTGTGTTGAGAGTAATTACGAAGTACAAATAATTTTCTTTCGAAAGTATCGCCTGCTATATTTTCATCAACAGGTTTAACAAATACCTGTTCAATAACAGGCTCTACTTCTGCAGCACCCGGGCCTGGCACACTGTGATCTACCGGCACAACGCGGAAGCCGATGAGATCAAGACCAAGTTCTTTAATGTTTTTACGCAATACCTCACGGCAAGCGTTGCTTACTTTTTTGTCGCGTGGGAAGAAGACCATACCAACGCCATATTTGCCTGGAGCGGGCAACTCGAAGCCTAAGCGTTTTGATTCTTCAACAAAAAAGTCATGGGGGATTTGAATCAATACACCCGCGCCATCTCCTGTCTTCGGACTGCTGCCTTTACCTCCGCGGTGCTCCATGTTTTCAAGCATGGTAAGAGCATCGAGAAGATTCTGGTTCGTCTTCGTGCCATTGATGTTGGCGACAAAGCCGATACCGCAGGCATCGTGTTCCAGTTCTGGGGTGTACAAACCACGGCTGGCTGTTTCTTTCATCTTTCTTTCTGGTTAATTTGTCTGGTTGTAAAAAGGCTGTGTAGTTTCCGTTTAGGGCAAAACGGAGTCTATAAAAATATGGAGAAAACAGAAGAAATTTTTGACGAAAGATTACAAGGCAGAATTTTTGGAATCTTTTCAGATTTGATTCAAAACATTTTAAAAAAGTAAAAACGAATACGATTGCACTCTACCCGATTTTAAAAATTTCAATGATCACAGAAAACGGTTGAGGAATTTTCAATAATGGCTAACAAATGTGAGCAGAAAATTGTCTTTCAGTTAAGATTCTTTTATACCTCGCACCATCTCTTTTTTACCGGGCGGTCCTGCAAGAGTTTCTACTGTTAAACCTAATGATTTCAGATCGCGCTTTAACTGACCTTTTGCACAGTAAGTAACAAATATACTCCGTGCATGCATCGACTTTATTACGCGTTCAAGCACGGGTAACTCCCACATCTCAGGTTGTTTGTTGGGAGCAAACGCATCAAAGTATATAAGATCAAATCGATTGGAAAAATCTATTTGTTGAAGAGGTGTAGTTAGTTTTTGCAGTGTAAAGTTTGGAAGAATTTCTACTTCCTGATTCCACGCTGCTCGATGCAGCTGATCAAATTTTTCTTTTAGTCCAACAGCATCTATATAGTTTAGCTTGGACCAGATATCTTCCGGCACAGGATATGTTTCGAGTGATGTATAGTGTATCGATGCGGGAATCTCCATAGCGCGCTGCACGGTCAGCAATGCATTCAGCCCGGTACCGAAACCAACTTCCAGTATAGATATACTCTTCGATGACTTTAATGTTAGCAAGTGATCAAGCCCTTCTTTGATAAAAACATGTATAGACTCCTGCACCGCTCCATGCCGTGAGTGATAGGTTTCATCAAGTGCTGTATTGAGTAATGAATGAGAACCGTCTGATGTGGTGATGATTTCAATGCTCATTCAGGTATATATTTATTTCGTAGATTGATACAGATAAAGTGCAAAGGGACCGAAAGTCGGAAAGCTTGAAAGCTTTCCGAAAATTCTTCGCAGGTAAGTATAACAAAGAACTAATCCTTCATAATCAACGCAACTGCCGAGGCATTCACTCCTTCTTCGCGACCTACGTAGCCGAGTTTTTCGTTAGTGGTTGCTTTGATGGATACATCTTCTTCGGAGATGTTCATCAACGGAGCAAGCACTTTTTTCATGGCATCTATATGCGGATTTACTTTCGGGCGCTCCAGACAAACGGTGCAATCTACATTGCCAACCTTCCAGCCTCT
>NZ_DATCSD010000204.1:0-13982 GCF_036568665.1 Ohtaekwangia sp.
TCTGCTCCCGATAGCTATCGGGATGCGGGAAACAAAAAAACCGGCAGATACCTCCACCGGTCCTTCGGAACCTAACCTAACCCCCTATTACCTCGGTCCCGAAAGATCTTTCAATAACCCAGGGTTGTAATTTACGGACAATACTATCGGCCAATTCTGAATAAAATCTGAACTTTACCGCTTCTTCATTATTTTTGCAGAAATCTTTGTTTGTTAGGGGCAGGAAATATTCAGAATCTGTTCAGATTTGCTTTATTTGTTTGCTGATATCATGAGGCAATTCAACGCGATAGTGCTTTTGATTCTCTATCTCTCTGTGAATACCGAGCTACACCAGGTATTCCGGTTGCCTATTTTCTTTGAACATTACTTCGAACACAAGCAGCAGAACAGTCACATCAGTATGCTCAGTTTTATTGTTATGCACTACTTCAGTGGCGATGTAAGGGATAGTGACTACGAACGCGACCAGCAATTACCTTTTAAACACGCACATTGTTGTGTAGAGCTGTCCGGTATATCGCTGGCTGTTCCCACCGAATGCTTTACCGAGTTGGTCGCCAGGTTTAGTGTACTTGCACGCAAGAACGTTATCCACCAGCCTGTATTTTGTTCATCATCCTTTCAGTTCTCTATCTGGCAACCGCCCAGGGCCTGATCAACACCAGCTATATTTCACAAACCAGGTATTCGTCTGCATACATTTTTGCAGCATGAATTATCCTGTATATATATCTATTTTTTCAAATATGATTTAGCGCATGCTTAATTCCATTATTCAATTTTCCATACGCAACAAACTTATTATAGGGTTGTTCATTGTGGCACTTATCGGTTGGGGATGCTATGCAGTAACGCAGCTTCCCATTGATGCTGTGCCTGATATTACCAACAACCAGGTGCAGGTACTAACCATCGCTCCCTCTCAATCCGCACTGGATATCGAGCGACTGGTAACTTTCCCGGTAGAGCAAACCATGGCTACTATACCTGGCATTGTAGAGATACGATCGTTCTCACGCTTCGGGCTATCCGTAGTTACCATTGTATTTACCGATGATACCGATGTATACTGGGCACGCCAGCAGGTGAGCGAACGTCTCACCGAAGCCAAGAAACAGATCCCTCCCGGTATAGGAACCCCTGAACTTGGTCCTGTAACGACCGGGCTAGGCGAAATATACCAGTACCAGCTAAAAACAGAACCCGGCTATGAAGCGAAATATACTCCGATGGAACTGCGCACTATTCAGGACTGGATTGTGCGAAGACAACTGCTCGGCACAAAAGGTGTAGCTGATGTAAGCGGCTTTGGCGGATTGTTAAAGCAATACGAGATCGCACTGTCGCCCGAAAAGTTGAAGAGTTTAAATCTTTCCATTCACGATGTATTTACCGCGCTTGAAAGCAACAACGAAAATACCGGTGGCTCCTATATCGAAAAGAATACCAATGCCTACTTCATTCGTAGTGAAGGACTGATTACTTCCGTAGAAGATATAGGAAACATCATTGTTCGCACATCGCCATCGGGAGTGCCTTTGCTTATTCGCGATATAGGCATCGTTAAACTCGGTCACGCGGTTCGCTATGGTGCTATGACACAAAACGGCAACGGAGAAACTGTGGGTGCTGTGGTAATGATGCTGAAAGGTGCCAACTCTTCGCAGGTAATTGCCCGCGTGAAGGAACGCATTGCTGTCATTCAGAAAACATTACCCGAAGGTATAACGATTGAACCGTTTCTCGATCGTACCAAACTGGTGAACAACGCCATTGAGACCGTTACTAAAAATCTCGCAGAAGGTGCGCTGATCGTCATCTTTGTATTGGTGTTGTTATTGGGTAACCTGCGTGCAGGGCTGGTGGTAGCATCGGTTATTCCGCTCTCGATGCTGTTCGCCATTATACTCATGAACCTTTTCGGTGTATCCGGGAACCTGATGAGTCTTGGGGCGATCGACTTCGGATTAATCGTAGATGGTGCCGTAATTATAGTGGAAGCTACACTGCACTATATTATGCTTGCATCCGGCACAACACGCTTAACACAACAACAGATGGATGAGCAGGTACAGGAGTCGGCCGGAAAAATGATGAATGCCGCTGCCTTCGGTCAGATCATCATCCTGATCGTATACCTCCCTATACTTTCATTAGCCGGTATAGAAGGAAAAATGTTTCGCCCCATGGCAGAGACCGTGATCTTCGCGATTATAGGGGCATTTATATTATCGCTCACATATGTACCGGTTGCTTCCGCACTCTTCCTCAGCAAATCGGTAACACACAAGAAGAATATATCGGATAGAATTATTGAATGGTGCCATACTATATATGAGCCTGCCTTGCAGTGGTCGCTAATGCATCGCAAGCTGATCATCGCCGTTTCAGCAGCATTGCTGGCAATCTCTGTCTTTATATTTACTTCGCTCGGTGGAGAATTTTTACCGGAGCTTGATGAAGGAGACTTCGCTGTAGAAACACGCCTGCTAACCGGCAGTAGTTTAACCACAACACTCGAAGCAACCTTGCGCGCTGAGAAAGTTCTGCTGCACGATTTTCCGGAAGTCGAAAAAGTGATCTCTAAAATCGGCTCAGCCGAAATTCCCACCGACCCGATGCCGATCGAAGCGGCCGACCTCATGGTAGTGATGAAAGATAAATCTGAATGGGAGACAGCTTCCACTAAAGATGAAATGATCGAAAAGATGCAGGAAGCTCTGCGCGAACAAGTGCCCGGTGTATGGTTTGGTTTTCAACACCCCATACAAATGCGCTTTAACGAATTGATGACCGGGGCGCGACAAGATGTAGTGGTAAAGATATACGGTGAAGACCTCGATCAACTGACACGCTATGCGCAGAAGCTGGGCAAGCTGGTAAACTCAATTGAAGGCACCGAAAGTCTTTTCATTGAGAACATGACCGGGCTACCGCAGATCATTGTGCGTATGAAGCGCGAGCAACTCGCACGCTTCAACCTCTCGGTGCAGCAGGTAAATGAAGTGATCAATGCTTCGATGGCGGGGCAAAGTGCCGGACTTGTATTTGAAGGTGAAAAACGTTTCGACCTCGTGGTGCGCATGGATATTAAGAATCGTCAATCGATAGAAGATGTACGGAACCTGACCATACTTTCTCCTGCTGGTTTACAGATCCCATTATCGCAGGTAGCAGATGTAGTATTGGAAGTTGGGCCCAACCAGATACAACGCGATGATGCCAAGCGAAGAATCGTGATCGGCTTCAACACACGCGGCCGCGATGTGGAAAGTATAGTAGACGAACTCAAACAGAAAATTGATAGCGGAATAAAATTCGATCCGGGCTACTATGTTACCTACGGGGGTACATTCCAAAATTTATTAGAAGCACGCGAACGTCTCATGATCGCAGTGCCGGTAGCACTTATTCTTATTTTTATACTACTCTATTTTGCTTTCGGATCAATCCGTCAGGGATTATTGATCTACACCGCTATACCACTCTCTGCCATTGGCGGCATATTCGCGCTTTGGTTTCGGGGAATGCCGTTTAGTATATCGGCCGGAGTAGGATTTATAGCACTCTTCGGTGTCGCTGTATTGAACGGTATAGTACTGATCGCCGAATTTAACCGGATGAAACAGGAAGGGAAATATAGTCTGCCGGAGATCATTGCCAAAGCAACCTCCGTGCGACTGCGCCCGGTAATTATGACGGCTACGGTAGCATCATTAGGCTTTCTACCCATGGCCTTATCACAAGGCAGTGGTGCTGAAGTACAGAAGCCCCTGGCGACTGTTGTAATTGGCGGATTGGCTACAGCTACGCTGCTAACGCTGATCGTATTGCCCGTGCTATACTATATCGTGGAGTCTGCGTCAACCACTGAAACCCGGAGCCATGAAACGCACTAATCGAAATATATACCCGTACTTCATAAACAGACTTATGAAATCCTCAATTCGATATATAGCAATGGGATTAATGCTCGCTGGCACAGCTACCGTTCGCGCACAGCAAGCCGGCATTACCCTGAACGATGCTATAACGCAGGCGCTGGAGCGAAATCCATCCGTGCAGGTAACAGCCCTGGAGCGAACCCGGCAGGAAACGTTGAATCGCGCTGCTATAGATATACCGAAAACAGAAATAGCATTGGTATACGGTCAGTATAACAGCATAGAACGGCATGACAACAACATTACCATATCGCAAAATATACCGTTCCCCACGCTATACGGCCGGCAGCTTTCCCTTAGCAAAGCCATGACAGAGTCGAGCCGCTATCGCGAAGATATAGCGCGCCAGGAGTTAACGTTATCGGTGCGACAAGTCTTCAACCAATTGCTTTACCTGAAAGCAAGACAAGCTATACTCTTGCAACAAGACAGTTTGCTGAGCGATCTCGTAAAAGTTGCCGGCCTCCACTATAAAACAGGCGAAGGAACGTTGCTTGGAAAAACATCTGCCGAAACACAATGGCATGAATTACAAAACCTGCAGGCGCGCAACGAGGCCGATATACGCATCGCGTTGAATCATCTTCAATCGCTCTGCCAATCGCCTGCCATTGCGGGTGTAACGGGCGACCTCGAGAATAGCTTTACTGCATTGCCTCATGATTCTTCTGCCATTTTACAAAACCCAACGCTGATGTATACCCGCCAGCAGGTAGAGGTAGCGTTACTCGAAAAGAAAGTAGAAGCCGCACGCGCTATGCCGGAGTTTCGTCTTGGATATTTCAACCAGACACTTATTGGTGTACAAACTGTACAGGGACAGGAGCAATACTTTGGTTCGTCAAAACGCTTTCAGGGATTTCAATTTGGTCTGGCCATACCGTTGTGGTACGCACCACATGCAGCAAAAATAAAAGCCGCTTCGCTGGCCGGAGATATAGCACGTAAACAACAGGAAGCATTTACGGTTACCCTCACGCAGCAGCACAACCAGGCGTATCAGGAGTTACTCAAGAATCAACACAGCCTGGATTATTACCGTGACTCGGCTCTTAAAACAGCAGACCTTCTTACGCACCAAAGTCGCATAGCCTTTAAAAGCGGAGAGCTGGATTACACCACGCTCCTGTTAAACCTGCGCCAGGCGCTGGCCATACACGAAGGGTACCTCAACGCCCTGTATCAATACAATCAAAGCATCATCTTCATACAGTATCTAAACGGAACTAAACCATGAAATATATAGTCATCTGGATCACAACGGGTATACTACTGGCGCAATGCAGCAGCAAGCCACCGGAAGCAGCAGCAGAAAATGCTTCAGCCGATTCTGCCACGTATATAACCGTGAGTGATGCACAATATAAAGCCGCCAACATCACGTTCGGTAAAATTGAACAGAAGTCGGTCGCACAACATCTACAGGTAAGTGGCAAACTTGATGTGCCTCCGCAGAACCTTGTTACCATTGCCGCACCTATGGGAGGTTTTGTAAAAAACACCACCCTGCTACAAGGCATGAAAGTAAACAAAGGCGATGTGCTGGCCACGATGGAAAACCAGGAGTATATACAGCTTCAGCAGGATTATCTCGATAACAAAAGCAAACTGGAGTTTCTGGAAGCAGAATATAATCGCCAGCAGGAATTGGCACGCGAAAATGTAAACGCACAAAAAGCATTACAACAGGCCAAATCACAATATACCAGTATAAAAGCGATGGTAAGTGGATTGGAAGCCAAGCTCTCCATGATCAACATCTCTCCTGCTTCGCTGGCTAATGGCAATGTGCGCTCTACTATAAACCTGTATGCACCGCTCAGCGGCTATATCACCGAAGTAAATGTAAACATGGGGCAGTATGTAAATGCCACCGATGTTATGTTCAGGATCGTAAACCTCGAACACATTCATGCGGAGTTACAGGTATATGAAAAAGATATCAGCAAAATTGCCGTAGGGCAAAAGGTACTGTTTCAGGCATCCAACGAAACAACACCGCGCGAGGCCGCGGTATACCTGATCGGCAAAGAGATCAGTGCAGAACGCACTGTGCGGGTTCACTGTCATCTGGAAATAGAAGATCCCAAGCTATTGCCGGGTATGTTTATCACCGCTACTATAGAAATCTCGTCCGCTCCGGCCGATGCTGCACCAACAAGTTCCATCGTAAATTTCGAAGGTGATAACTATATATTTATAGCAGCGGCTGATAAAAATCATTTTCGTGCTATACCTGTAAAGACGGGAGATAACGCAGGAGAATTTACAGCAATCGAGTTGCCGGAAAATTTCAATCGCCAAACTCCGATCGTAACACAGGGCTCTTTTGAATTACTGGGCTTACTCAAGAATCAGGAAGAGGAAGAATAATTTCTATAACATGATAAAAATCATAATCTAACCGGAAAACTTTTTAGTGAACTCCAAATAAAAAAGCAGATTGTAGTTTTTCAGATATAGTATAGTGGTGTACTCCCTGTATCACTCATTATAAACTAAGTATATATACGGAGGTCACAATATGTAGTAAGTCAGAAAATATATCACTTTTAAAAAAAAGCAATTAAAAACTTACAATCAACTTATTGAGATAAGAGAGAAATAATAGCATATAGATGAGATAGTGAATTTTGAATCCTGTTCAATAGGAAAAAGTACTATCAAGTTTACTGATGGTTATTTCGATCGTCAATCATAAAGGAGGCACGGGAAAAACAACTACCACATTAAACCTGGGTGCGGCTCTTGCGCGCCTGGGTCTAAAAATTTTAGTGGTAGACCTCGATGCACAAGGCAACCTCGGCTATTCACTTGGCATACCTGACACGAGCTATACATTGCGCGATGTATTGTTTGAAGAAGTAACACTCGACCGCGCCCTGGTAACCTGCGAAGGCATGCAGGTGTTACCCGCCAACATTCAGCTTGCCGACCTGGAACGATCACTGGCCAAAGTAGATATACCCTACTATTTTCTCCGCGACCTGTTACAGCAATCCGCTGCACAGTATGATTTTATATTGCTCGATTGCCCTCCTTCCCTCTCGCTCGTTACCGTAAATGCACTCTGCGCATCCCGGCATGTTGTTATACCACTCCAACTGGAAGTACTCTCCGTACGCGGACTGGAGTTGATGATGAACTCCGTAAACGACATTAAAAAAACGTTGCATCCCGCGTTATCGGTACTCGGTATACTTCCGGTATTGGTAGACAAACGGAAAAATCTCAATCACGAGGTTATCGAACACATTCGTGATCACTATCAGTTAAAAATATTCGACAGTCATATACGCGCTAATGTAAAAGCATCAGAAGCTCCCTCTTTTGGTAAGAGCATTCTCGCGTATGCACCTACATCCACCAGCGCAAAAGACTATATACTTTTTGCCGATGAATTTCTCAAGACTCTATCACCTTACAAGTAACACTATATATGGCTCTAGGTAAGAACATGAAAAAAGAAACAATCCTTCCGGTAACACCACAGGAATCCTCCACCGTACTGGTTACACCACCTCAGCAACAGTCAGGCGAACTGGCATTGCCACAGGATTCAGTGGCTGCATTCGAGCAGCTTCGCAGAGAGCTGGATATACGCATGGCGCAGGTAAATGTAGCCTGTATCGTATCGGAGTCTGACCTGCGGGGAAATATCATTTATGTGAACGATACCTTGTGCGAAGTATCGCAATATACCCGTGAGGAATGTATCGGTAAACCGCACAGCATGTTTCGCCACCCCGATTCTCCGAAAGAATTATTCCGCGAATTATGGAGTACAATACGGGCTGGTAAAATATTTCGCAGTGTAATCAAGAACCGTAAAAAAGATGGTAGCCCATATTGGGTAGATGCACTCATTGCACCGGTAACTGATGCTGAGGGCAAACCGATCAAATTTATAGGTGTACGCTATAACATTACCGAGCAGGTATTAAAAGAACAGGAGCTGAAAAAATCCAAGCTCGAGTCAGACGGGCAATTGAATGCCATTAACGCCAGCAACGTTTTTATAGAGCTTGATACTACCGGCAATGTCATCAAAGTAAACGACCTCTTCCTGCAAACATTCAAGTACAGACGCGAAGAAGTGATAGGCAAGCATCATCGGATCTTCTGCGAAGAGTCGTATATAAACTCACGCGAGTACGAACGTTTCTGGGAAGACCTGCAGAAAGGTATACCGCAGATCGATGAGTATAAACGTTTAGCACGCGATGGCTCCGAAATCTGGATACAGGCCAGTTATACTGCAGTAACAGACGAAGCCGGCAATACTACTTCTATACTTGTTATTGGTACAGACATCACCGTGCAGAAGATCAAGAACGCAGACTTGCGCGGCCAGATGAACGCGATCGACAAATCGAATGCCGTGGTGGAATTTACTCCCGATGGAACGATCATCACTGCCAATGAAAACTTCCTTACCATTACCGGTGGTTACACCTTGCAGGAACTGAAAGGTAAACATCACCGTATGTTTGTAGACGCTGCATACGGACGAAGCGAAGAGTATCGCCAGTTCTGGAATCGACTTGCCTCCGGAGAATTTATGGTAGATACTTATACCCGCCTCGACAAACGCGGCAACGAAATACATTTGCAGGCATCGTACAATCCTATATATGATGTAAATGGTAAACTCTATAAGATCGTAAAGTTTGCGACCGATGTTACCGAAGTGATTCGCGTTATCAAAGCGATGTCGGCCGGTAATTTAAGTCTGCGTTGTCACGTAACAGCCGATACAACGGGGTTGCCACTGGAAATCAACAAGACACTCGATAATCTTGCTTCGGTGATGAGCAACATCAACCAGGGCTC
Source organism: Ohtaekwangia sp. (assembly GCF_036568665.1). Taxonomy (GTDB): domain Bacteria; phylum Bacteroidota; class Bacteroidia; order Cytophagales; family Cyclobacteriaceae; genus Ohtaekwangia. Next base: position 8,781 of record NZ_DATCSD010000204.1, read on the forward strand.
TGAAGTAGTATCGCGTTCATCAGACCTGCTGCAGAAAAAAACGCAGGACATGAAGCGCAACACTACAGAAGTTGCAGCCGCTATAGCACAGATCGCAAAAGGTGCACAAGACCAGGCACAACGTATCGATGAATCGTCCAAGCTGGTAAACCAGGTGGTATATTCTGCTGGAGAAATGGAGAAGAAAGCCGACCTGATCAGTAAAGCAGCAGCCCGGGGGTTGGATGGCTCCAATGCAGGACTGAAGACGATGAAAGACCTGGTGAGAAACATGGGTGGTATAAAAGATTCCGCCAGTCTCACAGCACGCTCCATTGATATACTTACACAGCGCTCCGAAGAGATCGGTCGTACACTTCGTGTCATCACAGATATAGCAAGTCAAACCAATTTGCTGGCACTCAATGCAGCGATTGAAGCTGCGCGTGCCGGTGATGCAGGCCGTGGCTTTGCCGTAGTTGCCGATGAGATACGCAAACTCGCGGAAGACTCACGCAGGTCGGCAGTAGAAATTGAAAAGATCATCAGCGATGTGCAGAAAGATACACAAGCTGCCAGCAAAGCAATCGAGAACATGGAAAGCAGTGTGAAAGAAGGTAACGTAGCCAGCGAAGAGTCGGCACGCATCTTCCAGGAAATTGCCGGCACTACCGAAGAGACTTTTGGATTCTCGAAAGAAATTCTTACTACAGCTTCCGGACAAAAATATGCGATCGATAATGTAGTAAAGAATATGGAGCAAATTGTAGTGGTCGCAGAAGAAACCGCTGCAGGTACACAACAAGTGGCCAGCTCCAGTCAGCAGATGAACGGAGGTATGCTGGATATATCCAAAGCCGGAGATGAACTTTCAACAGTAGCCGCAGAGTTGCAGGCGAGTGTTCAGCAATTCAAGCTGAAAGAAAAATTACATCACCATTGATTCTGTCGGATATGAATATACCATCCAAAGAAGTTACCGTTTCACCGGCACAGCGCAACACGATGCAGATAGTAGTATTCCGCCTGGGCGATGAAGAGTACGGCATTACCATCGATCAGATCAAGGAAGTAGCGATCACACCTCCTATCACGCGCATGCCGCAGGTGCCTGCATTTATAGCGGGTGTCAGTAACATTCGCGGGAACATCATTGCTATTCTCGATCTTGGAGAGAAGTTCGGCATACCCCTGAAATATAGTCTGGAGCAAAACGAAAAGACGTATACCCTGGTGATCGACAACCCGGAATTTAAAATGGGTATATGGGTAAAAGATGTACCCAACACCATGACTATATCACGGGCTGATATTGAAGAATCGTTCTTTACCGGTGGCAATACACAAGATCAATCCTATATAACCGGCATTGTAAAACGCGATAACCGGCTGATTATACTCATCGACATTTTCCGCGTATTAAGCTCGCAGGAAACCAAACAGTATTTTACCAAAGCCGTTGCCGAATGAGATCGCAGGCACTGTCTATAAATGATGTAAAAGTATATATCGGTCCGGTAGAGCTGGTCTGCTATGGCCTGGGCTCCTGCATTGGTCTGTTTATAACGGACAGGCTACGCAACATTTCCGGCTGTGCACACATTCCGCTTCCGTGGGGAGAAGGCAGTGCCGACATGCGCGGTGCCGATGAAATGCTGCCGGAGTTACTGGATGCTTTTCGCTCGCATGGCAGCGACTGTTTGAATCTGCGCGCCAAGATTGTGGGCGGTGCACAGATCATTCCGCTCATGCCTTCTGCTGGCGACAGCAATACACAGACGGTGCTTGATTTTCTTCGTGCACAAAAGATTTACATAGCAGCTATCGATACGGGAGGCCGTGTATCGCGCACAGCGCGATTTAACAGCACCACCCAAATGCTGACTATATCAACCTCTGACCATAAAACATACGCTATCTGAATTAAAAAAAACGTTCCAACCATGTCAAAGAAAGTATTGATCGTAGATGACTCACGCTATATGCGCATGCTGATCCAGGAAGCACTGGAGCAGAGCGGATATACTGTTGTAGGACAAGCCTCCACCGGTGAGCAGGCCATCGATATGGCATTCGATCTCCAACCCGATATAGTAACACTTGATAATATACTCCCGGATATGATCGGCCTCGATATACTCAAGGCTTACCAGGCAGGCAACCTCGCCTCCAGCGTAGTAATTATCAGTGCTGTGGGGCAGGAATCAGTTATACAGGAAGGATTGACTCTGGGTGCACGCGGATATATAGTGAAGCCGTTTACGCAGGAACAATTACTGCAAACTATACAAGCGCTTTGATTCTGATTGCGTGCCCGAAAAAACAAAAGTTATACTGATCGATGATTCAGGGTTTATGCGCATCCTGTTATCGGACCTGCTATATGAAGACCCGATGATCGATATACTGGCACGCGCACGCAATGGTTTGGAAGGTGTAAACCAGGCAAGACTTCTTAAACCGGATATAGCGATTACCAATATGGAAATGCCCGAGTACGATGGATGTTACTTCGTTAAAACAATGATGCACGAAATGCCACTGCCGATTATCATACTCAGCTCGCTGAAACGATATGACAAGCGCATATCCGAAGCGTTGGATGCCGGAGCATTTGCCTATTTACAAAAGCCGGATAAAACAGAAGTGCAGGAAGGCTATCGCACATTAAAGAAACTAGTGCATACCGCATCACAGCTTCGCTATACACAGCCGGATATACTCCCCATACCAACACAGAGAAAAACGCGGTTTGATATTATCGCCATAGGAGTTTCCACCGGTGGACCGAAGGCAGTAGAGTATATTATCACGCATCTTCCCCACACGTTATCGGCTCCTGTAGTGATTGCACAGCACATGCCTCAACCGTTTATCGAATCGTTCGTGAGGCGCCTGAAGGAATCTACCGGGCGAAATATATCCGTAGCCCGCCATGGCGAATCATTGATGCCGGCACATATATACCTCGCACCGGGCATAGCCAACGTGCGCATCACGCAAAAAGAATCACAGTCACCCGCATTTACCTTCGTCAATGATACCTATAAGGAATTTAACAACCCTTCCATTGATTGCCTGTTCGAATCAATAGCCGATGTATTTGGCAACCGCGCCCTGGCCATTGTATTAACCGGCATGGGTAAAGATGGTGTATATGGTTTGCAAAAGATAAAAGAGCAAGGCGGATTTACCGTTGCCCAGGACGAAGCCTCGTCTGTCGTATATGGTATGCCGAAGGCCGCTTACGAATCGGGTGCGGCAACCTATCAAATGCCGGTTAATGAGATCCCTTATTTCATCACGCGAAGTCTGTATCACGCATGAGTACAAAAGAAGAAGAATACCGCGAGATATTTTTAACAGAAGCTATCGAACAGGTTACCGAGATCAACCGGTTGCTCACAGCATTGGAAAAAGACACCACCGATGTTTCGCTTATCAAAGCACTGTTCCGCCACATGCATACGCTGAAAGGCAACGCTACGGGTATGGGCTACGCAGCTATTGCCGAGATAACACATGTGCTGGAAGATCTCTTTGCTGCCGTTCGTGATGGCCGCATGGCTATACATGCCGAGATGTTCACCGCTATATATCGCGCTGCCGACATACTGAGCGAACTGGTCCATGCCATTAAACACCCGAAGAACGTTTCTTACCGCGGTATTAAAACAAAACTGGAAGTGATGCTGCGCGCGGCTATAGCACCGGAAGTAACATCACCCGTAGAAAATATACCGGTCGAAAAAATACTGCATCACGAAAGTATAGATACCGAAGACGAGGATAGAAAAGAAGATGCCCGCATCATATTCTCTGACCTGGTGCAGGTGCCTGTGCAAAAGCTGGATAACCTCCTCAACCTGGTGGGCGAACTGGTAATTGAGCGCGACCGTCTACTCACTGCGTTGCAGGGTAATCGCGCAGCACAAGGACAGTACACGCGATTCAACCGCATGCTTTCTGATCTGCAATACTCCGTAATGGATGTACGCCTGGTGCAGGTAGATTTTCTGTTCAATAAATTTCATCGCATCGTACGCGATGCCGCAGCGCTGGAAGGAAAACAAGTCGCACTACAACTCGAAGGCACTGATACCGAGCTCGATCGAAATATACTCCAGGTGATCAGCGACTCACTCATTCATCTTATTCGCAATGCCGTGTGCCATGGTATAGAAGCACCGGAGAAAAGAGTACAGACCGGCAAACCCGAACGCGGCACTATTACATTGAGCGCTGCCAACGAAGCAGATGCTGTGATCATTACAATACAGGAAGATGGTGCCGGTATAGATCTCTCGCTGATAAAAAGAAAAGCCATCGAGAAAGGTATACGCAGCCAGCAGGAAATAGAGCAACTCAACGACCACGATATACGCATGCTCATTTTCGAATCGGGTTTCTCTACGCTTGATGAAGTGACTACTCTGGCCGGCCGCGGTGTTGGTATGGATGTAGTAAAAAAAGCACTGGATAGTATAGGCGGAAGTATACAACTCGAATCAGAATTTGGAACAGGCACAACGTTCAGGCTAAGCCTTCCGGCATCCATGGCTGTAAAGTCAGCGCTCCTCTTTGAGCTTGGCGAAGAAACATTCGCTATACCGCTCTCCTATACCGAATCAGTTACATCTATCTATCGCTCCGCCATCCACCCGGTGTCGCACAACCTGTTCACCGTATATCTCGGAAAAACGATCCCCCTGTTCTTCCTCGGAGATATACTTCAAAATAAAAGCCATGGCAATACCGACCGGATGCGCGCATTCCATACGCTACATGCGGAAAGCCGCGTGGAAATCATTATCGTTTCCTTTCATGGTAAACAGATCGGCCTCATCGTAGATAAACTCCTGCAGCAAAAAGAGATCATCGAAAAACCACTGAGCAAACCAGTGGAAGATGTATCATTTGTAAGCGGAGTTACTATTCTGGGCAATGGTCGTGTCTGCCTGGTATTGAGTGTTCCCGGTATACTCTATACGCTCCAACATCAACAACCCAATAAAAGAATTATATGATCACGCATCATCACGATCAATCAAAAGCAACAGGCCTGATAAAATCGGCCTTCGAAAAAGGCTTCCATCATGCAGCCAATGCTTTCTCACAGTTTGCCGCTATCCAGCTAAGTTATAGCATTGTGCACGAAGAATTTCATGTTGTGGAAGAAGACGAAGTAAAGAACCTGCATTGTTTCATTGAGAACAAATCGTC
>NZ_DATCSD010000205.1:0-13874 GCF_036568665.1 Ohtaekwangia sp.
ACAAAATGATGGCGGTACATTTGAAAACCAGCTATACTATACCAAGTATAATTTCAATCTTATCTCCAACTTTACGTTCTTCCTGTACGACCCGGTAAATGGCGATCAGATCACGCAAAGTGAATCGCGCAATATATATGGCTATCATGGTCATTATATCCGCGAAACACTTATTGGCAACACTTCGCTTCAAAGCAAGGTTGGTATAGGTTTCCGTTACGATGATATAAATGGCATTCACCTATATCATACACGTTCGCGCAAGCAGTTTATCAGCGAAGTAGCCCGCGGTGATATTGATGAAACCAACTTATATGCATACCTGAGTGAAATGTGGCAGATCAATCACAGGCTTTCATTTAATGCATCGGTGAGGTTGGATCATTTTACCTTCAACTATATCAATGCATTAACTGCCGATTATCAACGGCAAAGTGTGAACAAGCCTATTGTATCTCCCAAGTTCAACATCAGTTACAATGCTACGCAGAACATCAACCTCTATATTAAAACAGGTGTTGGCTTTCACTCGAACGACACACGTGTAGTGGTTGCCCAAGATGGTAAAGATGTATTACCAAAAGCATATGGTATAGATATAGGCGGTACTTTCAAAGTTGGCGATGATCTGTTAGTAAATGCTGCTCTATGGCGATTAGACCTAGACCAGGAATTTGTATATGTAGGTGACGAAGGTATTGTTGAGCCCAGCGGCAAAACCAAGCGTCAGGGAGTTGACTTATCGATTCGTTATCAACTCATGCCCTGGCTATATCTTGATACTGATGTAAACATTACGAAGCCACGAGCAAAAGATGCAGCGGAAGGAGAAAATTATATACCCCTGGCACCAACCTTCACGAGTATTGGAGGTTTAACCTGCCGCCTCAAAAATGGACTGAATGGTAGTCTCCGCTATAGATACCTGGGCGACCGCCCTGCTAACGAAGACAACTCCGTTATAGCAACGGGATACTTTCTGGCAGATGCTGTTGTAAAGTATACCCATAAATATTTTGAGTTGAGCTTTACAGCCGAAAACATTTTTAATGTAACCTGGAAAGAAGCGCAGTTCGATACCGAATCACGCCTGTATAACGAAGCTGAACCCGTTTCCGAAATACATTTCACTCCGGGAACTCCGTTCTTTTTCAAGACGGGGGTTAGCGTGTTTTTTTAACCATCTGAAATAATATAGTATATGCACCTCTGGTGTGTATACTATATTTATTTGGCTATATTTGAACTGTTGTTGTCTATAATTTAATCGTTGATGGTAAGAAAAACCTATTTGTACGGGGGACTTCAAATATTTATTGTTTTCCTGATATCGGTATATGTTGAATCTGTTGCAAGTAAAGATCTACTTTTCACGGACGGGATCTTGGATGATTCCCTTCGGAAAAAGATAATTGATACCCCAATAGCGGTACTTTTATATCTTGGAATTTTAAATTTTCTATTCTTTGTATTATCGCATAAAACGAAAGAAAACAAGGAACTTCAAAACTTGTATAACAATATATGTCAGTTAATGTTTGATCAATTTATACGACCAAACACGACACTGGAAAATTCAAAATTTCGGGTTTCGTTGTTCAAGGCTCAGAAGGGCATTCTGTTCAGGAGAAGTAAATATTTTATTCCAGAATATAGAATATATCTTAAAAATCTGGGAAGATTTCAGACAAGACAGGAAAAGAAATATTGTAAAATCAAATTCTTGCCAGGGGAAGGTGCAGTAGGAAAATGCTATACTATAGGAGAAATAACTTTTGACGATATTATAAAATATAGCAAGACTTCAGAAAATGAATACTACAAGCAGCAGGCTGAAGTCTTAACATTGCCTGCTTTCAAGACCAGTCGACTTCACGATAAATCTTCTTCATTTATTTGTTGCCCTATAAAATACTTCCGAAGTGATGAACTGTTTGGTGTTATTGTTGTCGATTGCCTGGAGCCAAAAGCATTTAAGAGAGAAGATTTCCGAACTATAGAGGAAATCGTATTAAATTATAGTGTATTTTTCACAAACAACGGAGCTTGACTATGGAAAAGACTGAAAACCTGAAGCGGTTGCAAAACTTGGTTGATCAACAATTCAACAAAATATTGAAGCTTACCATAGGTGGCACAAGCTATAATATCGCCATCAGAAAAGATCAGATTCCTCAACTACACACAGTAAGAATTGATGGAAACCGATTAGTAATCTCATTTGATGACAGTATCGAAATACCGGATAGTATAAATGAACTGGAGTTACTCAGGAATCATGACGGAAGCATAAATGCTGTAATCATTTCTCATCCTCAAAAGCTGGAAAAAGGAAGCTATCGCACAAAACTCAACAGAATTCTTATTAACGAAGTAAAAAGTCTACCAGATGATGGCGATAAGAGAACCGTTCTTTTTAAACATATTCAAACAAGAATAGTACACGCGCTGTCTGAGATAATAAAAACCGGACCTAAATCCTTTGCGTAATTTCCAATAAGATTTTTTTACTCAGTCGATAAATATAAAGCGGAGCTTTGCTTCTGCCTGATCCATCTCCGATCTATATTGCGGCCCCGTTGTTAAAGGCAGCGGTTATTTTACCATGAACAATCATCTTAGCGAATTGCGCAAGGCAATAGAGCCCTTGCGCGACCAATTGGTTAATCATCCTCTCTACAGCCAGATAAAAACATTACCCGATTTACAGGTCTTCATGGAACACCATGTATATGCTGTGTGGGACTTTATGTCGTTACTGAAATCTTTACAGCAATCGCTTACCTGTATAGATGTTCCGTGGACACCTGTAGGGGATGCCGCCACGCGCTATCTCATCAACGAAATTGTAACAGGTGAAGAGAGCGATGTAGATCAGCAAGGTAATCGTGTCAGTCACTTTGAACTATATCTGCAAGCCATGCAGCAAGCCGACTGCAACGTTTCTCCTATACATAAATTGATCGCAACGCTTCAGTCAGGCACGTCTATGCAGGAAGCATTGCAGTCAGGAATAATCCCCTCTCATGCTGCGACATTTGTACAAAATACATTTGATACTATTTATACCGGTAAATCACACATACAGGCAGCGGTATTTACTTTCGGCCGCGAAGATCTTATACCGGGCATGTTCATCACATTTGTAAAAGAGTTGAATGCCCAGACTAAAGATCGTGCTTCCATCTTCCAATATTACCTCGAGCGACACATTGAAGTAGATGGCGATCATCATTCTCACCTCGCCCATGAAATGACAGTGCAGCTATGCGGCTCTGATCAACACAAATGGCAGGAAGCAACTGAAGCTGTGAAAAAATCGCTCACGGCACGAATCAACTTATGGAATAGTATAGCATCCACCATTCAAGCAAAACAACCTGTACTTTCAACCGGAAACTAACAAAGTATATAAAGCAAAAAGCCCACGCAAGGGTGGGCTTTTTTTATCAGCAGTCAATATATACTATATATGGATCACTTCGCCATACGCAGCCGCGGCAGCTTCCATGATCGCTTCACTCATGGTAGGGTGCGGGTGTACTGATTTGATGATTTCGTGACCGGTTGTTTCCAGCTTGCGCGCAGCAACAACCTCAGCGATCATTTCAGTAACATTCGCGCCTATAAAGTGAGCGCCTAACCATTCACCATATTTAGCATCGAAGATCACTTTTACAAAACCATCCGTTGCACCGGCAGCCTTTGCTTTACCTGATGCGCTGAACGGAAACTTACCAACTTTAATTTCATAGCCGGCTTTCTTCGCCCCTTCTTCTGTATAACCCACAGAGGCAATCTCAGGCGTACAATATGTACAGCCGGGAATGTTATTATAGTTAAGCGGCTCAGGATTCTGTCCGGCAATTTTCTCTACGCAGATGATACCTTCAGCAGAGGCAACGTGTGCCAATGCCTGACCTTTCACGATGTCACCGATAGCATATACTCCCGGAACGTTGGTCTTGTAGAAGTCATCAACAACAACTTTTCCTTTGTCGGTCTTCACACCAACATCTTCCAGTCCTATACCTTCCAGGTTTGTAGCAATACCTACAGCCGAAAGAACTATATCTGCTTCGAGTTTAATTTCTCCATCCGGAGTTTTTACTGTAGCAACACATCCTTTACCTGATGTATCTACTTTGGTAACTTCAGAGTTAACATAGATCTTCATTCCATCCTTCTTGAAGATTTTATCAAGAGTTTTAGAAACTTCTTCATCTTCCACCGGTACAATGCGCGGCAGGAACTCAACGATAGTAACTTCTGTGCCGAGTGCATTGTAGAAGTATGCAAACTCTACACCGATAGCTCCCGAACCAACTACGAGTAATTTTTTAGGCTGTTCTTTCAACACCATTGCTTCGCGATAGCCAATGATTTTTTTACCATCGATCTTCATGCTTGGCAACTCACGTGATCGACCACCGGTAGCCACGATGATATTCTTCGCTTCGTAGTCAACTTTTTTACCGGCAGCATCGGTAACTTCAACTTTACCACCTTTTTTAAGTTTACCGAATCCTTCTATCAGGTCGATCTTATTCTTCTTGAAGAGGAACTGAATACCTTTACTGTTGCTGGCTGCAACATCGCGACTGCGTTTTACCATGCTATCAAAATCAGCTTTGAAGTCTTTTACCTCCACGCCATAATCTTTAGCATGCTTTATATATTCGAATACACTGGCACTCTTTAGTAATGCTTTGGTAGGAATACACCCCCAGTTCAGACAGATACCTCCAATTTCAGCCTTTTCTACCACACCCACTTTCATTCCGAGTTGAGATGCCCGGATAGCAGCTACATATCCGCCAGGACCACTCCCGATTACGATCAGATCATATTTTGACATAGCATAGTATTTAAAATTCGCTGCCAAAGATAATCGCTGACGGTACATTTACATAAACGTTTAAAAAAGGATTGCATACAATGAGCATTTAGCCTGATTTTGCAGGAATTGACTATTTTTGACCCGCTTATAGGACCGGGCATGATATGCCGCGACCTTAAACTTGAACTTTTTAACATGAAACTTTTACAGGGAAAGACCGCCCTCGTTACCGGGGCTTCCAAAGGTATCGGAAGATCAATTGCTCTTAAGTATGCCGAACAAGGTGCTAATGTAGCATTTACGTATCTGTCGAGCGTTGAGCAGGGACAGGCACTGGAAGCTGAATTAGCAGCGAAAGGTGTTAAGGCAAAAGGCTATAGATCAGATGCTTCAGACTATGCGCAAGCCGAAAAATTAGTGAACGATGTAATTGCTGATTTCGGTTCGCTCGATGTATTGATCAACAACGCGGGCATTACGCAGGATACATTATTACTCCGGATGACAGAGGAGATGTGGGACAAGGTGATCAATGTAAACCTCAAGTCATGTTTCAACACCGTGAAGGCTGCTACCAAACAGATGATGAAACAGAAAAGTGGTTCTATCATTAATATGACTTCTGTTGTTGGTCTGAAAGGAAATGCCGGTCAGGCAAACTATGCGGCTTCCAAAGCGGGTATTATCGGGTTCACAAAATCTGTAGCGCTTGAACTGGGCTCACGCGGTATTCGCTCGAATGCTATAGCTCCCGGTTTTATCGAAACTGAAATGACAGCTGTGCTCGATCCTAAAACCGTGCAATCATGGCGCGATGCTATACCGTTGAAACGGGGTGGCAAACCAGAAGATGTAGCCGATGCATGCGTGTTTTTAGGTTCCGATATGTCAACCTATATATCCGGCCAAGTGCTGCAGGTTGATGGCGGCATGTTAACTTAGGAGCCGCTGCCTGCAAGTCACAAGACGTGAGGGCAAGCTATATATAGACGCAATGCATCTATACTATATCTGAAGAATAAAAATAAAAGAGCGCATGTTAATAGTATGCGCTCTTTATTTTGGCAGGAACCCAACATTGGCGTTTGAATAACTATATCCATTCACATTCCCACAAACCAATAGCCTGAGGCTTGCAGCCAGCAACTTCTTATGTAGCCCATGCTTTGCCGACTTCTGCCAGCGGCACGCAACCTTTAAACGGGCCGGGCACTTGTTTGTACTGTAGCACCTCCGTTGCACCTGGCTGACTGGTAAAGAACCCGAGTAGCGTCAGTTCTTTCACTTCCAGTACAAAAGGTTTTTCACCTCCGCTGCCGGCACGCCACCATCCGAAAGAAGCATCGCCTTTTCCATTCGATAAGGCTTCTTCGTGATGTTTTTTTACCAAAGCTTTTTGTTCCTCCGGTTTGCAGAGAGCGAATGATTCTCCGTAAGTTTTCTTTGCTTCCTCATCAAAGGCAGTGAGCCCTTTTATAAAGCGATCTTTATCTGCCTGTGGGTATACTTCGTGCAGCATACCATCTATAAATGCTGGCACACCGGCATCTTTAGCACCGGGTGTTGTGGTTTTAGGTATAAGTACTTCGGCAAGTTCTGCTACCAGCAGCGCCTGTTCTTTTGTAAAGAATACAGGTGTATAGGTAAGATCTGGAGCAGCTTTGCATCCCTGCAGCATACCTATCAGGGCGGGGCCTGTAACTGCATAGCCGAGTGCAAGTGCTGTTCGTTGTAATGCTTCACGTCTGTTCATGAGCGTCATATTTTTCTGGTGATCGATATATACTATATATTATTTCAGATTGCCTTTCTTTAATTCACTTACGGCATAATCTGCAGCGCGTGCTGTGAGTGCCATATAGGTAAGAGAAGGATTCTGGCAGGCAGATGACGTCATCGCGGCACCATCGGTAACAAACACATTGGTTGCTTCATGCACCTGGTTCCATTTGTTGAGCACCGATGTCTTGGCGTCTTTACCCATGCGGGCAGTTCCCATTTCATGTATACCCAGCCCCATGTTATCGGCTACATCATACGTTCTTACATTTTTAAAACCGGTAGCTTCCAGCATTTCGGCAGCAGACTCTTTCATGTCCTTGCGCATAGCCTTTTCGTTATCTTTCCACTCTGCATCAATACTGAGTGTTGGCAGTCCGTATACATCTTTCTTATCGGTATTAATCGATACTTTATTTTCGTGATACGGTAAACATTCTCCAAAGCCGGTTATACCAATCTTCCACGGCCCCGGATTCTCCAGTGCGTTTTTCAGATCTTCTCCAAACGACATCTCCGCTACACCGCGCGACCAGCTCTCACGACTTGCACCGCCCTGGTATCCAAAGCCTCGCAGATAGTCTGTACGTTTATCGTTACCTATATTCCTGAAGCGCGGTATATATATACCATTGGGTCGTCTTCCTATATAGTATTTGTCTTCAAAACCTTCCACATCGGCTTCAGCTCCTGTGCGATACTGATGATCCATCAGGTTATGACCTAGCTGTCCGCTACCGGCACCTAATCCGTTGGGATGTGTAGATGATATAGAGTTGAGAAGTATAAATGTACTGCCCAGCGTAGAGGCATTGAGGAAAATTACTTTAGCATAGTATTCTATTTCTTCTTTTGTGTTTGCATCCAGCACACGAACGCCCACTGCTTTACCTTTCGTGTCATCGTAAATAACAGAATGCACTATAGAGTGAGGACGCAACGTCATGTTACCTGTCTTCATCGCTGCCGGTAAAGTAGAAGCATTGCTGCTGAAGTATGCACCATACGGACAACCGCGATCGCACATATTGCGCGACTGGCATACTCCGCGACTTTTATCATGCGGTAGTGGTGCTGTTAAATGCGCCACGCGACCAATGGTTAATTTTCTTCCGTTAAATTTCTCTGCGAGCTTATCGCGAAAAACTTCTTCCACACAATTCAAATCCATGGGAGGAAGAAATTTACCATCAGGCAGGTGCGCTATATTTTCTGTTCGTCCGCTTACCCCTATAAATGATTCAACATGATCATACCACGGAGCAAGATCTTTATAACGTATAGGCCAATCGACCGCTATACCTTCCTTTGCATTGGCTTCGAAATCAAGATCCGATAAACGGTACGTTTGCTTTCCCCACATCAATGACCTCCCACCGGCATGATAGCCTCTGATCCAGTCGAATGGTTTTACTTCGGTATAGGGATTTTCCAGATCATTTACCCACCAATGTTTATTGGCCTGGTTCACCCAATGCGTTCTGGATTGCACCGGGTAAAATTTCAACTCCTCTTCTGTTAAGCGATTGGCGTGTGGTAACTGCCACGGGTCTTTCGTCATGGTTGGGTAATCCACCTGATGCTTTACATCGCGGCCTCGCTCTAACACGAGAGTTTTCAAGCCTTTCTCGGTAAGTTCTTTTGCAGCCCAGCCTCCGCTGATGCCGGTACCTACAACAATCGCATCGTAGGTATTTTGTTTCTGCGCGTCAATATTCAGGTTCATGGTCCGGTTGATTTGAAGAATCAAGTTAATGACTTAATCTTCGTATGAAAATATTTGGAGCGCTTTTTACGGGAGTATAATCTTTTAATCAGATTAGTGGTACTTTTAATATGATTAATAGTCACTCATGGAAAGTGAAATTATCCACCTGGTATATGTACTAAAAAGTACGTTTGAAAAAAATGCATGGCACGGTCCTGCAGTAAAAGAAGTATTAGCAGATATTACACCTGAGCAAGCACAACTTCGTTTTTCAACATCGCATAGTATTATTGAACTTGTCGCACACATGACAAGCTGGCGAATATTTGTAACGCGTAAATTGCAGGGCGACACTCATTATAAAGTTAGTGATGAGCAGAACTTCCCTATAGTATCAGATTGGTATATAGTATTGCGGGCGTTAGAAGAAAGTCAGGTTAATCTTTTACAGGCATTACAGCAATTTCCCTATAGCCGACTTGAAGAAAAGGTGCCTCACTCCGAGTATAATTATACTTATTACACGTTAATTCATGGAATTATACACCACGATCTTTACCACCTGGGGCAGATCGTACTTTTAAAGAAAACAGCGTGATCGTTGACTGGTATGGAGCATAATGGCGCTAAAATAAAAACGGAAGAGGCAAAGGCTTTATTACACGAAGCTTTTGCGAGCCGTATAAATAATCTGCAAAGAAGTATTGCGCTTGCGCAGCAAGTGATTGCCATTGGCGAGCAAATAGAAAGTGAAGAGCTTCGTGCATTGGCAAAAAATCAACTTGCCCTGTATCAAATGATACAAGGTGATTATCAGAAATCGCTTACAAACGCTGAAGACGCATTGCTGTTCTTTAATGCGCATCAGAATCTGAAAGGTATAGGCGATGCCAAGTATTCTATTGCAGGAGTACACTATAAAACGGACAATTTTCATCTCGGACTTATATTCCTGCTGGATTGTTTATTTATATATCGGAAGATCAGCGACCACTATAACGAAGCACGTGTACTCAAATCGCTCGGCACTATATATGAATATCTCGATGACCAGGAGAATGCTATTGATTCGTATCTGAGTTCAGTTGCCGCCAGTAAATTGGCAGAAGATGCAACGCTGGAGTCAAACGCCTATAATCCACTTTCAGGTATATATCTCAAGCGTGGGCTACACGACCTGGCACTCGCTACCATCGAAAAAAGTATTTCATTAAAAGAACAAACCCAGGATGTTCGCGGCCTTGCCTATGCACTTTACGGAAGAGGCAAGGTATATATTAAGCTAAAACGATTTGATGAGGCACTGCAAGACCTGAATCATTGCCTGAAGATACAACTGGAAGTTGGCGACAGGCTGGGTATAGCGATGGCCTATAATAAACTGGGCATGCTCATGTACGAGTTACGGCAGTTCAGCGAAGCACGAAACCTGTTGCTGCTTGCGCAACAGGTTGCCGATCAATATAACATTCGCATTGTCCGCTATAAATCGCTTTTTAATTTACATCTCGTTGCCAAGGCTGAAGGCAAGCTGGAAGAAGCCCTGCATTACCTGGAGCAATACATACACATTAAAGAAGCGATCATTGCTTCGCATACTCATAATACCGTGAAGAGTTACGAAGCTATATCGAAAGTAAAAGTACTGGAGCTTGAGGCAGAGATACAACGAAGTAAAACGGAGATCATTGAAAAGAAAAATGCCGAGCTTGATTCTTTCTTTTACCGCGTATCGCACGATTTGAAAGGCCCTATATCTTCGCTGCTGGGATTAAACAACCTGATGAAGTTTGAGGTAAAAGATGAGAAGGTGCTTAAGTATATTGATATGTATCAATCGCAGATTCTGCGTATCGATAATATCGTACTCGATCTCATCAATCTCACGCGCATGAATCATGCTGAGGTTAATCAGACAAAAATTGATTTTGATACATTATTGCACGACTGCATTAATACGTATCAGTTCCTCGATAACTTCAAACGCATTTCATTTAAAGTAGATATAGAACCCAACCTGGAGTTTTATTCCGAGTGGGCTATTGTTAATACCATATTACAGAACCTGATCGAGAACGCGATCAAATATTCCATGCCCGATAAAGAACCAATCGTGCATATTTCTATAGCGCGCAATGAGAAATCTCTCGTCATTATTGTTACAGATAATGGTATAGGTATTGATCCGAAGTTGCAGACAAAAGTGTTCAATATGTTCTTTCGGGCCAACGACCGTGTGGAGGGAACGGGCCTCGGACTATATATATTAAAGCGCGCTGTGGAGCGATTGCATGGCGAAGTGTCGTTTAAAAGTGAAGTTTTTCAAGGCACATCTTTTACAGTAAAACTGCCTTTTTTCAGCCGCCAATCTATACTATAGCCTGATTTACTAACAGTTGTACGTGGTTGTGGTGAAAAAAATTTTCCGGTCGGACTTGGAAACAACTCTTTCAGACTCTACGTTTGTGGTATCAAAGTCGAATAAGCACTCTTGCTTGATCGATTTATAAAGAAGTGCGGAGAGACAGGCTCTGAGAAGCACTAGCAACCACTCCCAATAGGGAAAAGGTGCTAAATCCTGACTCTGGTATGGATGGTCCATACCGGGAAATATAAACCGATGAAAATGAAAAGCATCATCAACACCATCATCTCAGGAAAAGGCTTGCATAGCCTTCGTGCTTATTTATCCGAAGAATTTAATTCCATTCGTAATTGCATTTGTATGTGCGCAGACAACGCGTGTTGTTGCGCGTACTGTTGTTGCTAACCTATAGCGCACCGCTTCCAGCAACACACTAGCCTCACGATCTGCCGGGTGACGGGCATGATTACGGCTACCTCTGCATTCAGCATCTTTCTTCTTAAAACAATTACGACAACACCCAACAAAATATATAGTTATGTCAAATTTACATTTCGAAACCCTTCAATTGCACGCAGGCCAAGAGATTGATCCCACCACCCGCTCTCGCGCTGTGCCTATTTATCAGACCACGTCCTATACGTTTAAAGACTCTGAACATGGTGCTAATTTGTTTGCCTTAAAAGAATTCGGCAACATCTATACCCGCATCATGAATCCTACCACAGATGTTTTTGAAAAACGTATTGCAGCCCTGGAAGGCGGTGTAGCAGCATTGGCTACAGGCTCCGGACAAGCTGCTCAATTTCTTGCGCTGAATAATATACTTCAGGCAGGCGACAATTTTGTTTCTACTACATTTCTCTATGGCGGCACGTACAATCAATTCAAGGTTGCTTTCAAGCGCCTCGGTATAGAAGTGCGTTTTGCCGAAGGAGATAAAGCAGAAGCATTTGAAAAACTAATCGACAAAAAAACCAAAGCCCTATATCTGGAAACGATCGGTAACCCGGGCTTTAACATTCCTGATTTCGAAGCGATCGCTGCATTGGCTCGCAAGCACGATCTTCCTCTCATCGTTGATAATACATTTGGTGCTGCCGGATATTTATTCCGCCCGATAGAGCACGGTGCAAATATAGTAGTAGAGTCTGCTACCAAATGGATCGGAGGTCATGGTACATCTATAGGCGGAGTAATTGTAGATGGCGGAAACTATAACTGGGGCAATGGTAAATTTCCACAGTTCACGGAACCATCTGAAGGTTATCATGGATTAAAATTCTGGGAAGTATTTGGTGAAGGAAATCCGCTGGGCTTACCCAATATAGCCTTCATTATACGCACGCGGGTTGAGGGTCTTCGCGACTTTGGTCCGGCACTCAGTCCGTTCAATTCTTTTTTACTCCTGCAAGGCCTCGAAACACTTTCACTCCGTGTACAACGCTCAGTAGATAATGCACTGGCATTAGCACAGTGGCTTGAACAACACGACCTGGTTGAAAGTGTAAATTATCCCGGGCTCCCAAGCAGCACCTATCACAAGCTTGCTAAAAAATATTTACGCAACGGCTTCGGTGCTGTATTCTCTTTCACGCTTCGCGGAACAAAAGAACACACTGCCAAATTTGTTGATAGTCTGAAACTGGTTAGTCACCTCGCCAATGTAGGCGATGCAAAAACACTTATCATTCAACCTTCCGCCACGACACACCAGCAGTTAAATGAAGAAGAACAGATCACCGCTGGTGTGTTGCCAACGTTACTGCGCATCTCAGCCGGTATAGAACATATCGATGATATAAAAGCAGATCTGCAGCAGGCTTTTCAAAAAGTATACGAAGGCGAATTAGTATCCTAGTTTAAGTTTTAATAAAGCATCCGTCCTCTCTCCTATAGCCTGGAGAGAGGTAACGGGTGAAGTACCACCACCATGGAAAAACACGATCACACATTTCATTATAACCATCCATTCGAACTGGAGTCGGGCGCTATACTTCCCGGCTTTCAATTGAAATATACCACACTGGGTAAACTCAATCACGAGCGCTCCAATATAGTTTGGGTGTGCCACGCATTAACAGGCAGTTCTGATTTTACCGATTGGTGGGGTGATCTGTTTCGTGAAGGCAGTGCTTTCGATCCGAAAGATCATTTTATCATTTGCGCGAATATACTGGGCGGATGCTATGGATCTACCGGGCCACTTTCCATTAATCCTGAAACGGGTAAACCATTCTATCATACATTTCCATTGATCACGAATCGTGATGTTGTTCGTGCATTCGATCTGTTAAGACAAGAACTTAAGATTGAAAAGATCAATACATTACTCGGTGGTTCATTGGGAGGCCAGCAAGTTGTAGAGTGGGCTATACAACAACCAACTATTTTTGAACACATTATACCTTTGGCATGCAATGCTTTTCATTCTCCCTGGGGTATAGCGTTTAATGAAGCACAGCGATTGGCGATAGAAGCTGATCCGACCTGGAAAGAAAATGATGCACGTGCTGGATCGGAAGGTTTAAAAGCAGCACGCGCTATCGGTATGATCTCGTATCGTTACTACGAAACATTCAATCAGACACAAGCCGAAAAGACGAATGACAAACTGGATGAATACCGCGCGGCTACTTACCAGCGTTACCAGGGACAAAAATTAGTGAATCGCTTCAATGCATTTTCTTATTGGACACTCTC
Organism: Ohtaekwangia sp.; assembly: GCF_036568665.1. GTDB lineage: Bacteria > Bacteroidota > Bacteroidia > Cytophagales > Cyclobacteriaceae > Ohtaekwangia. Next base: position 13,396 of record NZ_DATCSD010000205.1, read on the forward strand.
CAAGATTATGGATAGCCATAACGTTGGCAGAAACCGTGCTGGTATAAAAGAAGCATTGCACAGCATTCAGGCAAAGACGTTGATCGTTGCTATTGATACTGATTTTCTTTTCCCGGTAGGTGAACAGAAATTTTTAGCCGAGAATATACCTCAGGCTCAATATGCCGAACTCACTTCGCTATATGGGCACGATGGATTTTTAGTAGAGTTCGAACAATTGGATACGATCATAAAACAGTTTTATCAACAGAAAAAATTTAGCACGGTATTATCATGAGAAAGAAATTAAAGTTAGGTCTCTTCGGATTCGGATGTGTGGGTCAGGGCCTGTATCACGTACTGCACGAAACACATGGTGGCGTTCAGGCGGAGATCACAAAAGTTTGTGTAAAGAGTAAGAGCAAAACACGTCCTGTAAAAGACGACTTCTTTACATTTGATAAAGAAGAAATTCTGAACAACCCGGAGATCGATGTAGT
>NZ_DATCSD010000206.1:0-7530 GCF_036568665.1 Ohtaekwangia sp.
GGGAATTTGTGGAAGGAGAATACCGGTTCTTTGATCGCGTATCCTTTCTTGGTAGGATTAAATGTGAAGTCGGTAACTTTCTTCTCGCGCAGCATCACCTTGGTTGCGTAGTTCACATACGGTTCATCGTATGCTTTGCAAATGAACGGCACCGTTCTGGATGCCCGCGGGTTTGCTTCGATGATATATACTTTATCGTTCTTGATAGCGAACTGAATGTTAATCAAACCAACTGTCTTCAGTGCTACAGCAATCTTTTGTGTATAGTGTTCGATCTGTTTTATTACCAGGTCGCCCAGATTATACGGAGGGAGCACAGCGTACGAATCGCCCGAATGTATACCGGCAGGCTCTATATGCTGCATGATACCGATGATGTATACATTTTCACCATCGCATATAGCATCGGCTTCTGCTTCTATTGCACCATCCAGGAAGTGATCGAGAAGAACCTTGTTATCGGGTAAGTGTTTCCAGATGTCGAGGATGTGATGCTCCAGCTCCTGCTCGTTGATCACGATCTTCATGCTTTGTCCACCGAGTACATACGAAGGGCGCACCAGCAACGGGAAGCCTATAGTTTTGCAAACTTCAAGAGCTTCGTCTGCATTTTTCGCTACACCAAATTCAGGGTAGGGTATACCGAGTTCTTTCAACAAGGTAGAGAAGCGACCGCGATCCTCGGCAAGGTCAAGCGCTTCGAATGAAGTACCGATTATTTTTATACCATACTTCTCCAGTTTCTCCGCCAGCTTCAATGCAGTTTGTCCGCCAAGCTGTACAATTACACCTTCCGGTTTTTCATGCTGAATAATATCGTAGATATGTTCCCAGAATACCGGCTCGAAATATAGTTTGTCCGCTATATCAAAATCTGTTGATACTGTTTCCGGATTGCAATTGATCATGATGGTTTCGTAGCCACATTCTTTTGCAGCCAACACACCATGCACGCAAGAGTAATCGAACTCTATACCTTGCCCTATACGGTTTGGTCCGGAGCCAAGCACAACTACTTTCTTGCGATTGGATACTGCCGATTCATTTTCAGAATCGAATGTTGAATAGTAGTACGGAGTTTTCGCTTCAAATTCTGCCGCGCAGGTATCAACCAATTTATATACACGCTTAATACCAAGATCCATGCGCTTCTTATGCACTTCACTTTCATAGCAGTCGAGCAAGTGCGCGATCTGGCGATCGGCATATCCTTTTTCTTTTGCTACACGGATCAACGATGCCGGTATATTTTCAATGGTATATTTCTCGATCTCTTTCTCCAGTTCAATAAGCTCCTCAATCTGCTTCAGGAACCAGCGATCGATCTTCGTAAGCTTCTGCACCGTCTTCATCGGTATACCGAGTTTCAACGCATCATAGATGTGGAATATACGGTTCCAGGATGGATGCTCCAGGCTGTGCAGAATTTCGTCCTGCTTGGTGAGTGATTTACCATCGGCACCTAAACCGTTTCTTCTGATCTCGAGCGACTGACAAGCTTTCTGTAAAGCTTCCTGGAAATTTCTTCCTATACCCATCGCTTCACCTACCGACTTCATTTGCAAACCAAGTCTGCGGTCAGCACCATGAAACTTGTCGAAATTCCAGCGAGGTATTTTTACGATTACGTAATCTATAGCAGGCTCAAAGTAAGCAGTTGTTGTACCTGTGATCGCATTCTTTAACTCATCAAGATTATACCCGATGGCAAGCTTGGCAGCAATCTTCGCGATTGGATACCCGGTTGCTTTTGATGCCAGTGCTGATGAACGTGATACACGCGGGTTGATCTCTATACCGATGATCTCATCATCATTATCCGGATTGAGTGAAAATTGTACGTTACAACCTCCGGCAAACTGACCTATACCGTTCATCATTTTGATGGCGAGGTCGCGCATCTTCTGATATACTGTATCGGGCAGCGTCATCGCGGGTGCCACTGTAATGGAATCACCGGTATGTATACCCATCGGGTCAAAGTTCTCGATCGAGCAGATGATGATCACATTGCCAAGACTATCGCGAAGCAACTCGAGCTCATACTCTTTCCACCCCATGATGCTTTGCTCCACCAGCACCTCATGTATAGGCGAGGCGTGCAAGCCGCGGTTGAGTGCTTCATCAAATTCAGCAGGATCATTTACGAAAGCTCCACCCGTTCCTCCCAAAGTATAGGAAGGACGAATTACCAACGGGAAGCCTATCTCCTGCGCTATCTCTTTTCCCTGCAGGAAAGAAGAAGCTGTTCCTCCCTGGCAAACACCTACACCAAGCTCCAGCATTTTGAGGCGGAACTTCTCACGGTCTTCGGTAGTCTCAATAGCTTTAATATCAACTCCTATAATGCGAACACCGTAGTGTTGCCAGATACCTGCTTTGTCGCAATCAATGCAAAGGTTCAAAGCAGTTTGCCCACCCATGGTTGGAAGTACAGCATCGATGTGATGCTTCTCCAGAATTTCACGGATCGATTTCTTTGTCAGGGGCTTCAGGTACACGTGATCAGCCGTCACTTTGTCGGTCATGATTGTAGCCGGATTAGAATTGATCAGCACAACTTCGATTCCTTCTTCGCGCAACGATCGCGAAGCTTGCGAACCGGAGTAATCGAACTCACAGGCTTGACCAATAATAATGGGGCCGCTACCGATGATCAGTACGGAGCGAATACTTCTGTCTCTTGGCATTTTCGTAGTGGAGTGGTATGTACAAAATTGCGCAAAAATATAACATGAGGTCGAATGCTAAAGGGATTCGAAAAATTTAATATTCAACCGCAAAATACTTACGCGCGGTAGGCATTTTTCAAGCGGCAAACGAAAGCTTTTCACGCCATTGTGACCGATCCCGTTACCGTTTGAAAAACTTATTTCCCTCGTAGAAAAGATTTTAGAATTTTAGAGTAAAGAAATTGAGTGCATGAATCTGAATGGAAAGGCGAGAGAGCAAAATACTTTCGATGCAATTGTAGTAGGCTCTGGCATTAGCGGAGGCTGGGCCGCTAAAGAACTTTGTGAGAAGGGATTAAAAGTATTGATGCTTGAACGCGGAAAGGAACTGGTACACCCCAACTATCCTACCGCCACAAAAGATGTATGGGAAATTGATCACGGCAGTGTTTTAACACAAGAGGATCGAAAGAACTCACACGTCCAGGCACGGCATTATTCCTTTCGGGCCGATAATAAACAGTTTTATATAAACGACCTCGAGAATCCCTATACAGAAGCAAAGCGCTTTGACTGGATTCGGGGAAATATAGTGGGGGGCCGATCCATTCTCTGGGGTCGCCATTGTTATCGCTGGGGCGATCTCGATTTTGAAGCTAACTTAAAAGATGGCCATGGTGTGGACTGGCCGCTGCGGTATAGAGATCTCGCCCCGTGGTATGATCATGCTGAAACATTTATAGGGGTGAGCGGACAAGCGGAAGGATTGGATCATTTTCCGGATGGGAAATATCAGCCTGCTATGGAATTGAATTGTGTGGAGAAACACTTCAAGGAAATGGCAGAGAAAAAATTTCCTGATAGAAAAGTTACCGCGGGTCGTGTTGCCAATCTTACCAAAGCCTTGAAAGGAAGAGGCGCCTGTCAAAGCAGAGATCTGTGTCATCGCGGTTGTCCGTATGGTGCTTACTTCAGCAGTAACTCCAGCACATTGCCCGCTGCCTTTGCTACCGGTAACCTGACTCTTCGTGCCAATTCATTGGTGAATAAAGTATTGTACGATGAACAAAAAAGAAAGGCAACGGGTGTAGAGGTTATTGATGCCGAGACAAATGAAGTTACCGAGTATTATGCCCGTATTGTATTTCTTAATGCCTCCACAGTCGGCACTACATTTATACTTCTGAACTCTATCTCGAACAGATTTCCAACGGGCTTAGGTAACGACAGCGACCAGGTTGGCCGGAACCTGATGGACCACCACAAGTTTGCCGGAGCGAGCGCAATCATTGAAGGTTTTGACGATCAATATTACTACGGAAGAAAACCAAACGGCATCTATATACCCCGCTTTCGTAATCTGGATAAAAAAGAAACGAATTATATACGAGGTTTTGGCATCATGGGTGGAGCAGGGCGTCAGGGTTGGAGGGGCTATTTGGAGTCTGATAGTATAGGAGAGGCATTGAAGCAGGCCGTGCAAACACCCGGCCCCTGGAGCATGTGGCTTTCAGGATTTGGTGAATGCCTTCCATACCAGGATAACCGCGTGACATTAAATACAACACAAAAAGATAAATACGGGCGCAATACGCTTACTATAAACTGCGAGTTCAAAACCAACGAACTGGCTATGCAACAAGACATGGCGCAATCGGCTGCTGAGATGCTGGAAGCTGCAGGGTATAAAAATGTAAGACCTCACGTGGATACATCCTTTCCGGGTAATGCCAATCACGAGATGGGCACAGCACGCATGGGGCGCGATCCGAAAACATCGGTACTAAATGCCTTTAACCAGGTGCATGCCGTGAAGAATGTGTTTGTTACCGATGGCGCCTGCATGACATCCAACGCCAGTGTGAATCCATCGCTTACCTACATGGCACTCACCGCTCGCGCATGCGATCATGCTGTAAAAGAACTTAACCGACTGAATTTGTAATCAATATATAGTATAGCAACTCAACCTTTAAACCATTTCACACGCATCATGAAAAAACTCGTTACACTTCTTCTTGTTTCCGCATCTCTCCTGGGCTATGCGCAGAAAGCAGATAAGGGCTGGCGCAAACTTTTTAATGGGAAAGATCTTACCGGCTGGAAGCAGATCAACGGTAAAGCTCCGTACACAGTAGAGAATGGAATGATTGTAGGAACCACCATCCAGGATTCTCCCAATTCATTTTTAGCAACGGAAGAAACGTTTGGTGATTTTATACTGGAGCTCGACTTCAAGATGGACGATGGAACCAACTCGGGTGTGCAATTCCGTAGTGAAAGTAAAGCTGATTACCTGAGCGGAAGAGTGTTTGGGTATCAATTGGAAATCGATCCTTCGTCACGCAAGTGGTGCGGTGGTATATATGACGAATCGAGAAGACAGTGGCTATATCCGCTGGAATATAACACACCGGCGAAAAATGCCTATCGCAATAATGAGTGGAATACTATACGCATTGAAGCCATTGGTAACTCGCTGCGCACATGGGTAAATAATATACCCTGTGCCAACGTGGTTGACGATATGACGCTGAAGGGCTTCTTTGCATTGCAAGTACACTCTATCGGCAAACCGGAAGAAGCTGGCAAGCATGTGTGGTTTAAAAATATACGAATCAAAACAGAGAACCTCACACCATCGCCAGACGATGCGCTTTACGTGGTAAACTTTGTTCCGAACACACTTACTGAACAAGAGAAGAAGAACGGATATACTTTGCTGTGGGATGGTAAAACTACCAATGGCTGGCGCGGTGCCTATAAAGATAAATTTCCGGAGAAAGGATGGGAGATTAAAGATGGTGTATTAAGCGTTGTTAAATCAAGTGGTGGTGAGTCGCAGAATGGTGGCGACATTGTTTCCATCAACGAGTATAAGGCTTTTGATATCGAGTTTGAATTTCGTTTGAGCGAAGGTGCTAACAGCGGTGTGAAATATTTTGTAACTGAAAAAGAAAATAACCAGGGCTCTGCTATAGGACTGGAGTTTCAGGTGCTGGATGATGAAAAACATCCTGATGCAAAATTAGGCGCTGCGGGTAATCGCACATTGGGCTCGCTATATGATCTGATACCGGCTGATAAAAATCCAAGAGGCATTAAGAAAATTGGCGAGTGGAATCTGGGACGTGTTATAGTATACCCGGACAATCGCGTGGAACACTGGCTCAATGGCTACAAAGTGGTAGAGTATATCCGTGGTAATAATATTTACAAAGCACTGGTGGCACGCAGTAAATATGCACAGTGGGATAATTTCGGCATGGCTGAAAAAGGACATATACTGCTGCAAGACCATGGCGACTATGTTTCTTTCCGCAGCATCAAGATCAAAGAACTAAAATAAAGTATATCTCTTCTCTATACATCGAAAGAGATACTCAGTCTAAACCATTATGTGAATATGAAAACCTCGAGAAGAACATTTATCAAGAAGAGTGCTATAGCATCGCTGGGTGCCGTTGCTTTCTCTGCCAAGAGCTATGCTAATATCATCGGTGCCAACGACCGCGTTCGTGTAGGTGTTGTTGGATTCTCCGATCGTTTCCGTCAATCACTATTCCCGGCTTTCCAGAATCATTACCAGGAACTCAACTTCGATATCGTTGCTGTATCAGACCTGTGGAAAAAAAGAAGAGAAGAGGGCCAGGCTTTTTTGAAAGAAAAATTCGGTCACGATATACAGGCATGTCTCAACAACGATGAGCTATACAAAATCAAAGATATAGATGCTGTAATTATTAGCACAGCTGATTTTCAACATGCACTCCATACTATCGAAGCAGTAAAAGCAGGATGCGATACTTATACCGAAAAACCGTTTGCTGAAACAATGGAAGATAACCGCGCGGCGTTGAAAGCCGTGAAGGAATCGAAACAGATCGTACAAATTGGTTCACAACGCAGAAGCGGTGCTAATTATCATGCAGCAGCCGAGTATATACAAAGCGGCAAGTTTGGTCCGATCGTAATGGTAGAACTAAACTGGAATGTTAACCAGCCCGGCCGTTGGAGAAGACCTGCACTGGTAGCAGAGCTGCGCGAGCAAGACACCGATTGGAAACGCTTCCTGATGAATCGCCCGTTCGAAAATTTCGATCCACGCAAATACCTTGAGTATCGCTTGTTCTGGCCTTACTCTTCCGGCATGCCTGGTCAGTGGATGAGTCACCAGATTGATACCGTACATTGGTTCAGCGGATTGAAACATCCTCGCAGTGTTGTGGCCAATGGAGGAGTATATTTCTGGAAAGATGGTCGTAAGAATTGGGATACTACTACTGCTGTATTCGATTATGGTGACGACAAGCAAGGCTTCCAGGTACAGTTTACTTCACGCATGATGAACGGTGATGAGAATCCTGCCGAGATATACTATTCCAATGGCGGTGAGTTGAACCTCAACACGAACAAGCTATCACCTAAAGGAGGTCTTCGCGAGAATCATGCAAAGGCTATGAACATGCAGGCAAACCTTTTGCCGGAGCTGGATATATCTCAAAATTCTGCCAAAGTTGTGGCATCTGCCAACACCGGAGGCGATGCCCTTACTTCGGCACACATGCGCAACTGGATGGAATGCGTACGCAGTCGCCAGCAACCCAATGCACCGGTAGAAGCCGGGTATATGCACTCTATTGCTACCATTATGACAAACGCTGCTGTACGCACCGGAGCGAAAGTAACTTTCGATGAAGAGAAGCAGGAAGTAATGGCCAACGGCAAAGTATTCAAATATTAAACACAGGCACGTTTACATACTCCAAATAAGTAATGGCTCCTCCATTCGTATATAGCGGATGGAGGAGTTTTTATTTTGCCAAAGTTGATTTAACCAAAGAGGCTTTGGAATGCC
>NZ_DATCSD010000207.1:0-7843 GCF_036568665.1 Ohtaekwangia sp.
ACCTGTAACCACTAACGCCTCACACGCCAAAAACAAAAAGCGGAAAGCTTAAAGTCAAAAGCTCTTCTGCTTCCAACTTTAAGCTTTCCGCTTTATCCGCTATAAGCCAGTAACTAATTCTTCGTTACGAGCGTTGACCCGTTGCGGATTTCTTCACTGCCGATGGTTACGATCTTGTCGCCTTCTTGCAGAGCACCGAAGATTTCAGTTTTTCCATCAGAAGTACGTCCGGGTTGAACCGCTACGCGTTCTGCTTTACCATCGGTTACGCGAATCACAAATATACCTTCGGCTGTGTTAATGATAGCCGTCTTCGGTATAACAAATGTACTATCGCGTGATGGCAAGGGTATTGTTACATCAGCAACCATACCGGGTAATAATTTCTTGTCATCGTTCTGTACATCCATCTCCACACGTTCAGCACGCAGTCGTGTATCGAGCGCTCTTGCCTGGCGTTTTACTTTTGCCGAGAAGCTGTCTTGTGGCAATGCTTTTACACGGAAGCTGATCGCATCGTTCTGTTGCAGATAAGTAGTATATACTTCCGGCACCGATACTACGAGACGCAAATGTTTTTGTTCCTGTAATGTAAACAGCGGACGCTCTGACCCTCGACCTGACGGACCAACATACGCACCGGGGTTTACATTACGGGATGTAATAACACCACCGAAGGGCGCACGTATCTCCAGGTAATCAAGACTGTTGGTTACTTCGCGATAGCTCGCTTTCGCTGCCTGCAACTGATCGTAATCTGAGCTCATGCGCGCATGTGCCTGATCAAGATCATTGGGAGATATAGTGCCCGGAGTTTTGCTGGTTTCCAGCAGGCGATCGTAATTGGCTTTGCTCGCTTTATAGATAGACTCCTGTGATTTCCAGCGCGACTCTGCTCCTGACAATCGTGATGTGATCTCCGGTGCTTCCAGTGAAATGAGCAACTGTCCTTCTTTTACTTCAGAGCCTACATCTACATATATCTTTTTCACGAAGCTGGTTTCGTGCGCATATAGATCTACTTGTTGAAAAGAGATCAGCTCGCCCGGAAGTTGTATCTCGGAAGAAAGCATACCTTTCTTCAGCGGAAATACTTCTACACCCGCAGGCGTCTTAGCGGCCTGATCCGAGGTATTACCTTCCGAAGAACTGCAACTGCTGAGCAGACCAAGCAGTACTCCTGCAGTAAGAGCTGAGTATAAAAATCTGAGGTTATGGTTATTTCGTTTCATACGCTGACGGTATATAGTGTTTACTTTCTTTATCTTCCGGATCGAGTGACACGGATTGTGTTGTTGTGTTTTGTTGTACCCAGGCAAATACCAGAGGTAAAATTAGCAATGCAGCTACAGTAGATGCAAGCAAGCCTCCAATTACAGCTCGCGCAAGTGGAGCAACCTGGTCGCCACCTTCACCGTGACCCAGCGCCATTGGTATCATACCGGCAATCATCGCTATACTGGTCATAACGATCGGGCGGAGTCGAAGCGCTGCAGCTTCTTTTGCTGATTCCCACGAATCGGCATTCAGCACACGAAGTTGTTCAGCATTGGTAATTAATAGTACAGCGTTCGCGATTGATACCCCTACCGACATAATTATACCCATATAAGATTGCAGGTTCAGTGTCGATCCGGTAATCATCAACAAGGTAAGTGCACCCAATACCACGGCTGGTACCGTTGTTAACACAACCAATGATACTTTGAATGACTGGAAGTTTGCCGCCAGCATCAGGAAGATCACTACAATTGCTACGAACAATCCGGATTGTAAACTATCTAATGTCTCGGTCAATACTTTACTGAGACCGATCGTTTCTATACTTAATCCGCGCGGCAGTTCGCCCAATGTAGCCAGAGCAGCATTCACATCGTCTGACGCTGTACCCAGATCTTTATCATTCAGGTTCGCCGTTACCGAGAGAATTGGTATAGCACCCAGGTTATCATTTTCACCATATATAGTATCTGCTTCTATCGAGGCCACATCGGCCAGTACCGGTCGCGTTGTGTTACGGAGTACAGGCACCTGACTGATATCATTTACTGATTTCATTTTATTCTCCGGCACTTGCACCTGCACACCATAGCTGAGGCCTGCTTTCTCATCGAGCCATACGTTCTTCTCCGTATAGCGTGATGATGACGTTGAAGCGATGAGCGAGCGGGTAACATCACTCATATCCACACCTAACTGTGCTGCACGAATACGATCTACATTTATATTCATGGCCGGATAACTGATCGATTGTGCGATCTGTACATCGCGGAGATAGGATATAGCTTTGAGTTTCTCTACTACCTTCTTCGCATAGATTTCATTCTGTACTTTATTACGACCGGAGATGCGCACTTCGATTGGTGTAGGCGATCCCTGACTCAGAATTTTATCGGTCAACTCGATCGGTTCGAACGATACGCGCAGATCGGGTATTTTATGCTTCACCTCTTCGCGGAAATTTTCTTTCAGTTCATCCATGGAGCCTTCAAACTCTTTCAGACTCACCTGCAGCACAGCATCCTGCGGACCTGACATAAACAGATATATAGGGCTGATGGAAAACAAAGAAGGGTGTTGCCCTATATAGGCAGAGCTGATCGCGATCTTATCTTCGCCTACCATCTTCTTCAGAAGATCCACCACCTCAATAACTTTTTCTTCCGTGCGTTCAATACGCGTTCCATCCTGTGCACGCAAGCGCACCTGGAACTGTCCTGAATTTGTTTTTGGCAACACATCACGACCTATATTGGAGAGTAATACCACGGTTAAACCAACTACCACTACTACATAAAGTGTCACTACCGGTTTGCGTAATGGGTATAGTCTTCCGAGGAAACTGATAAATCGATCACGGAATTTTTCGAAACGCGTTACTTTGCCTCCGTGGTGTTCTAGCAATTCCATTTTCTGACGGGTAGGATCAGCTGAGAAATGATGTTCACCTTCTTCATGTTTATGTTCTTTCAATAACCAGTTTGCCAATACAGGCACAAAGGTCTGCGACATCAAATACGATGTGATCATTGAGAATCCAATCGCCAATGCCAGCGGGAGAAATAATGAACCGGGTATACCTTTCATGGAGAATGCCGGAGCAAACACTGCGAGTATACAGAAGAGGATCAATAATTTCGGGAACGCTATCTCGCGACACGCATCCCATATAGCCAGCGCTTTGGGTTTCCCCATCGCTAAGTGCTGGTGTATATTTTCAATAGTTACGGTGGACTCATCCACGAGAATACCAATGGCCAGTGAAAGTCCGCTCAACGTCATGATGTTGATCGTTTGCCCGAAGAGCTGCAGGAACAACACGCCCGATATAATCGAAGTCGGTATAGTCAATATTACGATCAATGCACCGCGCACGTCACCGAGAAATAACAACACCATCAAACCGGTAAGCACAGCTCCAATGAGACCTTCACTGATCAGACTTTTTACAGCGTTGATGACATAGGTAGACTGATCAAATTCATACGACAGTGTTACATCTTCCGGAAGCAGCGCCTGAAACTTCGGCAGGTTCTTTTTCAGGTTCTGTACTACTTCCCATGTAGATGCATCCGAAGATTTAGCAATGTTCAGATATACCGAACGTTTACCGTTTACCTGCGCGTACCCTACGGTTATATCGGCAGCATCTTCTACTGTAGCTACATCGCCTAAATACAAGTTCTGCACATCGCCTTTGAACAACGGTATCTTTTCAAAATCCTTTACGGATTTGATTGTTGTATTAGAAGGCGTCAGGTAATTATAGTCCCCTATACGCACGTTACCGGAAGGTGCCGTTTGGTTATTGACACGAAGTGCTTCCACCAGTTGATCCGGAGTAAGATTGTGTGAGCGCAGCAAATCAGGATCTGCTTTTATAACAATGGTGCGCACGTTACCACCAAAAGGCGGAGGCGCTACAAGACCGGGTATAGAGGTAAAGGAAGCCCGTACATATACGTTAGCCAGATCGGCTAACTCATTATTGGAACGTATCGGGCTGCTTAATACTAATTGTCCCACCGGCAACGTAGACGCATCGAAGCGTATAATAAATGGTGGCTGTGATCCGGGTGGAAATATAGCCTGTATACGATTGGAGAATGCACTCACTTCCGCTGCGGCTTGCGCCATGTTGGTGCCGGGATAAAACGTGATCTTCATCAGCGTAAGTCCCTGTATATTTTTTGTCTCGATGCTTTTCACACCGTTTACAAACAACATTACGTTGATATACTGTTTACCAAAATACGCTTCCATCTGCGCAGGTGTAAAACCTCCGTAAGGGTGCGACAGGTATATCACGGGTAAATTCATGGCCGGGAATATATCTACCTTGATGGTGCGCACTGCGCTAACACCAAAGAAGATCATACCGGCTACCAATACCAGTATGGAAATTGGTTTACGAAGGGCTAATCGTATTAAGTTCATTGAGCTTGAGCCTGGTTACTGAATAAATTAAAATCTCCTGAAGCAGCTGCTTTCAGCAAGAGCGCCTGCCATACATTTAAGTAAGCAACACTCCTGTCTACCTCTGCACGGTTCAGTGCATATATAGCTTGCTGCAGATCAACAAGGGTTGTAAGACCGTTTCTGTAGAGTACACTTTTTTGGGTATATGCATCGGACGCAGCCTGGTATTGCAGCGGCACTTCGTGTGCACTCTGCAAACTGTTTTCAATACGCTGATCTGCGAGCTTCAGTTCGTTTTGCAATTGCACGGTTACCTGGTCGTATTCATTGCGGAAACCTTCGCTGATAAAACGTTGCGAGCGTGTTTGCTGACGTACCTTGAGCGGACTCGTGAGGTTCCAGAATATACTTACACCGGCAACATAATTATAGCGCGATGGATTTATACCGTTGGAGTAACTGCTGCTATAGCGATCCGGGAACTCCGGAGTATAATTATAGTTGAAGCCGGAAGCACGTGCCTGGTATATACCAAAGAGCGTAACGCCCGGCATTATACTTTTACGGATAACCTGTGTACTTTTCTCAGCTTGTGTCACACGTGCTTTATAGAATTGTATCTGCGGATTCTGCAGTATATCTGCATCGGTTGTAAAGGCATTGGGTATACGCACGAAGAAGGATGTATCGAGTACGGACTCAAAACCATTCATAGCGAGTAATTGTGCCAACTGACTTCTTACCTGTTGTTCATTGTTGCGCAGATCGAGCAGCACTAATTTTGCCCGCGATACCTCTGCGTTGGCAAGAGCCGAATCCACACCGGGATTCAATCCTGAGAGCGCCCGCGCCCGCACCGTCTTCTGTACTGTTTCAGCACGCTTCAGGTTTGACTCCGCACTGCGCACCAATTGTTGTGATGCCAGCAGGCTGAGATAGGCTCCCGATATTTTTATGCGATGTATAAATTCTTCCTGCTTCAGATCAGCAGAATCTCTTTCTGCCTGCGACTTCGCTAACTCTATACGCGACTTCACGCGACCAAATGTATAGGCTTCCCAGTTTACGTTTATAATATAGAGCGCACCGAACGCTGCGTTCCAGCTTTGATCCTGGTATGAAGGACCGGCTGATGAAACACCGAGTACACCTATGGCAGCCAGCGGACCAAATTGTCCGTTCACTGTTCCGTAGTTCTGTTGTACAGAAGCAATTACGTTGGGTAAATATTCATTGCGTGCATTTCGCGTCAGGGCATTGGAAGCCTGAACATACTTTCGTTTGGCCTGTATACGCTGAAAGTTATTCACGCCAATCTCCAGCGCCTGTTCAAGTGAAAGCGTCTCTGATACCTGTTGCGCCCGAAGATCGGTGAACAACGTGCAACTCAGCAAGACGATCCAGATGCTGCGCGAAAATGTAAAAAAGGATGGTGGTGCAGCCAGTGCTGCTCGCATTTCAGTTTGCATTTTTCGTTTGTAAATCAAAAAGTATAGTTATATAGATGAAGCCCGTACGCAACCGTGCTATAATCGTTTTACACAGCCGTTTATAGGAGGAGTTCCTGATCAGTGCATCATTCCTGTTTACTTCTACCCTTCGTTGCACTAATAAAGAAATTAGCATGCTAACGCTCGCTAAATTTAGTTTGCTGTGATCCTGACTTGTTGTGCCGAAAATATAGCTGCACAACCATGTCGTGATATACTTTTACAGCACCGGTTAATTTACTACTCGGTACTTTCTTAGGAGATTTAGGCGACAGGTACTTTGCTACCTGGTGTATTTATACGACAAAAGTAGCGGGGACGATTTTTGGATTGGTTATGGATTTCAAACTAAAAATTATGAAATTCAAACTGGCTCATTTTCGAAGTGATCGCGGTGTCAGATTCGTCTGCTTCTTGAAAAAGTTGTTAAAGTATGCAGGGTATTCAAAGCCCAGACAGTAAGCGATCTCAGCCACACTCCAATCCGTATGCATGAGTAAAGCTTTTGCTTCCTGCACTACGCGATTCGTAATATGTTCTGTTGTGGTCTTGCCGGTTACTTCACGCACAGCACGATTCAAATGATTGGGATGCACTGACAATCGTGTCGCGTAATCGTTTGCCGTACGCAATTTGAGTGTATGCTCTACTGAATCAACCGGGAATTGTCGCTCCAGTAATTCTACAAAGAGTGTTACAATGCGTGATGCTGCAGTGGTATGTATAAAACAACTATCGGCCGGTCGGAATTTTAGTGCCTCATGAATAATGAGGTTTACATAATTCCGCAGCAGGTCATATTTATATATATACTCAGAATCTCTCTCGGAAAGCATCTTTTGAAAGATCATACTGATATGGCTCTCCTGCTTCTTATCGATAAAGAAAACGGGGTTGCCACCGATCTGAAACAAAGGCGACTCCAGTATACTGGCATTGCCCGGTGCGTGAATAAAATCGGAAGTAAAAAGACAAAAATAGCCGGCTTGTTTTTCAGATGTCGGCTCCCAGGCATAAGGCACCTGCGGATTGAAGAACACCAGTGCATTCCGGTTGATCTCGATCGTTTTATCCGCATAATGCAAATTACCCTGACCGATGATCAGCGATATCTTGTAATAATCCCTCCGATTATAAGGCGCGTATTTGCCGCAGGATTCACGCGAGTATACATTAAAATTACCGACAGCCTTGTGAGGAATGCCCTCGCGCTGCGGGTATATATTCGGATACCTGCGATAAAAGTCCTCCAGCGTCTCACTCCTTTGCATGGTTGCAAAATTATGAAATTCAAATAGATATTTCCTAGCTTTCTGTCGGGTCAAAACAGTTGGCCAGGCCGAGATACAGGTTAACGTATGTGTTATAAACGGTTGTGAGTTATTGAAGAAAGGACAAAAATGAAAGAAGAAAGGAGCCTAAACCTGTTGAAAGGAATGGGGAAAAGATCAGTAAACGAAGGCCACAGCAAGAAAAATCTATTGCTGATTAAACATCTTTTGAATTTGAAACCAATCGGTTTTAAAATAGATTTTCCATTATTCAGCCACCTTCCCATTCTCTTCCCGAGACATTTATAGACAACTCGTACCGAGGAAACCAATCATTACAGGAAAGTATACATAGAGTGATCCTGTCATAAAACATCGAGACGGATTATCGGCCTTTTGAATTTTCAAACCAATCGGTTTCGAATAGATTTTCTATTTTTTGGATAGCATCCCATTCCTTTTCATAACATTTAAAACGTTTAGAGTAACTGAGCATCCGCACCTCTTCACCTGAAACAATTTCGATGTATACC
This sequence comes from Ohtaekwangia sp., assembly GCF_036568665.1. Classification (GTDB taxonomy): domain Bacteria; phylum Bacteroidota; class Bacteroidia; order Cytophagales; family Cyclobacteriaceae; genus Ohtaekwangia. The sequence goes on from NZ_DATCSD010000207.1 coordinate 7,714, forward strand.
TTACTGAAAAAGGACTTGCTACTTTCTTTACAGTTTTTGAAAAGTAATTTTTCGTCAGGTAATTCGAATAGGCCGGAACTTATAAGTTCCTTTATAAAGGAGCTTGCTTCTTGTGGACGGCAGAGTTTTT
>NZ_DATCSD010000208.1:0-2019 GCF_036568665.1 Ohtaekwangia sp.
GGGACAGCCATAGTATACGAAGGAAAACTGGATGAAAGGCACTGTATCAATTCAACATCCAAAACGTATGACGGTGACCAGTGGGTACGCGCTGAACTGATCGTGCTCGGAGATTCATTGATCGAACACATTATCAATGGCGATACGGTTATGCGCTATAGCAAACCACAAATGGCGGGCGGTGTTGTAAATAATTACGATCCCGCTATATGGCAACCCGGAAAGCCGTTGCGCGAAGGCTTTATAGCCTTACAAAGCGAAGGACAACCGGTCGACTTTCGAAATATAGCTATACTACCATTAAAAGGCTGCATGGATCCAAAGGCAATGAATTATAAAGACTATTATATAGTATCCGATCCATCATCATGCAGGTATAAAGGAAAGAAGAAGTGAGTAAGCTGAAAGTGAAAAGCGTAAAGTAAAAAGGGAGTGCATTTCCTCTTTCTGCTTTACGCTTTATACCTTATACTTCTGCGTATATCTGCTCTCGATAGCTATCGCGATGCGGGAACGAACTTTATGCTTTCAGCTTTACACTATATCCTGTTCGTTAGAAAGTATAAAGAACACCATTCACAGATGCTTCTTTTAAGATAACGCCTCTTCCCCAGGAGTTGATCTCTTTTACAAAACCAATATCAGGTGCGAGTATTATAGTATTTTCTTCATCTGCCATCTCTTTAACATCATAATAGAAATTCTTGCAGTATTGAACGTATCTTTTTCCAATAGAAACGTTGACGAGGGTTGTTAAAGTAACATGAGTATCGTAGTCCGATTCGGAAGGTATTACCCATTCTTCACTTTGATTGGCGAGGCGGAAAGAAATTTCGGGAGTAGTCTTTGCTGTTCGCGTAGCTACATAATCATTACTATAAAAATGATAGTATAGCGTATCCTGCCATATAGTGCTTCCATTGCGATGTGTGGTAACGACTTCATAGTATTCAGTGTTATCCAGATTTTTTATTCCGGTTACTTCCTTTCGCACAGTGTAATCTGGTTGCTCCGGCAGAGAAACAAATTCCCAATAATTGCCGATCGTCTGCAATGGCAGGTACGCAGCCGCATTCTCAGAAATAACATCGCTAATGTCATTATCTGAACATGCATTGATGCATAACAACAGAATCGCTATCAATGGATAGTACGGTTTTGAATAGTTCATTGTATGATGGGGTTTAGCGTTACTGATTAGACCCATCTTTCTGCAGAATGGTTGGGAGGGCGTTAGTTGTTACAAACCTTAAGCGATTCGGTTTTTTGCTTTCCGCTATACTTCTGTGTCAATCCGGAATCTGTGGGACATAAACACGGCCACACCCGAATAACAATTAACTGCTAACGATTAACGAACCCTAATCCTTAAATAATAAATAAAAAGAAGTTCGCTCCCCCGGAGTAGATGTTACCTGTATATTTCCCCCATGCAAACTCATAATCTGTTTACTTAAACTAAGTCCTATACCCGAACCTTCTTTTTTGGTTGAGAAGAAAGGTATAAATATTTCGCTCATTTCCTTTTCGCGGATACCCATACCGTTGTCTGATACTTCAATAACTGTACGATACTCTTTACGATACGCCTGGAGCCGGATCAGTTTATCAGCCGTATTAGCAAGAGCATATATACTGTTTGTGATCAGGTTGATAATTACCTGTTCAATCAAATTACTATCGGCTGTGATATATACTGCTGCATCGTGAATATCAACCTCTATACGGATGTTTTGCCGCTGTAACTCTGGAGCCATGAGTGTTGCAATGGATTGGAGATAAGGCTTGAGTATAATTTGTTGTGGCGCTGGCTTGGGTATGCGTGTGAGGGCTCTGTATTTCTCTACAAAATCGAGGAGGCCTTCGCTTCGTTTATGAATGGTGTTGAGTGAAAAGCGAATGTCGCCCAGCGTATCCGTTGTGATGGCCTGTATCTCTTTTACCTGGCCGCTTTTATCCGTCAGCATGCTTTGCATGGTTTCGGTGAGTGATGCAATGGGCGTTACGGAGTTCATGATC
>NZ_DATCSD010000209.1:0-16576 GCF_036568665.1 Ohtaekwangia sp.
CCAACTTCTGAATGCATCATTATCAAATTCGTAAGGCTTTCCACTCCAGGATCTTCGATTAACATCTATCGAGAGACAAATAGAATCTGCCGCGTGATAAACTCTTGGTAAAGATTTCTTTAAAAGCTCCCAATCGTATGCTACACAAAAACCAACTTTGATCTGATTACTCATCCAGGAAATGTTTCTTTTCAGAATCGTTTACTTAAAAGCCGGCTTGTATAAAACCTACACGTTTCTACAGGCATTTGGAAAAAATTACGCATAATCAATAAAAAAGCATTTAAAAATTGTCTCTCGGTTCTATTGATATATACCAGAAAAACACGGTAGTCAAATTCGGTTTTTCTTTTATTTCTCCTCCATTGTAATCTCGAAATTTTATCGTTCTTAAAGTAATAATCATTAATAACCATTTTCAATTCATACATCTTCCGTTCCTGCAATTTATTAACCTTGTCCGTTTGGCTTATCGATGATTCATGAACCCTGTAATAATATAGCGTTCGATCTATACAGTAAATCTGGTAATGACAGCCTACTCTAAAATAAAACTCTGTATCGGTAGATGCCTGTGTCTCTGGTGTAAGCAGGTGTGCATATACGCCAATTTCGTCAAACACTTTTTTTCGAATAATAGACAGGCCCTGGCGAAGAACAGGAAACCCCAGCATTTTGTGAGCTCCTAAATTTACAAGCGGAACACACGAAAATGGTTTCTCACGTGCAAAATCGGGTAACTGCATCTCATTACCCGTTATCCGGCCGTTGCTATCAATGGTGATGTATTTTGTAAAGACCAGGGCTACTTCCGGTATAGCTTCCAGTATATCTAATGAAGATTGTAATATTTCCGGATGCCATATATCATCTGCATCCAGTTTAACAAAATAAGGAGCGTTACAGAATGAAATGCCTTTGTTCCAGTTCGCCAGCATCCCTAAATTACTTTCGTTCTTTAATGCTTTGATTCTGCTATTCCTGGCACTATACGATTGTGCAATTGAAAATGTATCATCGCCAGAGGCGTCATCAATAATTAGCAGTTCCCAATCAGTAAAGGTCTGACTCAATACACTATCGATTGCCTCCGATATATATTTCGCTGAATTGTAAGCAGGAATAAAAATAAATATCTTGGCTGGCATGACCATTTTCTGTTACAGGCAAAGTAAATCAAGAATATAGTTTGCGATAAATTTTCCGGATAAGAGAAAATGTTTCTTTACTATAGCGCGATTTAGGGTTTAACCTAACTTTCTCTTTTTGCAAATTATTTTGAAGATCCAGGTGCGTTTGCATTATGTTAACAACGGCAGGTATAAACTGATATTTGTTGATAGTAAGATCTCGCGCCTGCAAAACAGCTTCGTAATTTACGCTATAGCGATCTTCTTCTATAGCCGCCTCTATGGAGTTGATTGATTGTTTGTAATCATTCGTATCTATTAAAACCATGGATTCCTTCGGGTAGTAATCCAGTATATTCTGGCATCCAAAATATATAGGCATGGTTAACGCACAATAGCAATCCATAATCTTCTCTGTGAAGTAATATGGAACAGAACAATTTTCAATAGCCAATGAGTATCTATACTCCTGCAAGGCATCCCACTTATCGGTTATCTCATTCTCTCCTTTTCCAAACCAAACTAACCTGTCTTTAAAGTGACCTTTTAATTTATTGGCAAAAGCATATCGTTTAAGATGACCTTCTGTTGATACATTGTTTGAAACAACAACAGAAAAATCCTGGCTCTTCTCCTGAGAAAAAGAGTTTATAAAATCATACGTTTTTCTTACCCGCCACGGATTCAAATTAAAAGTCCGCAACAAATTCCGGTGCTTCAAATCGTCCCTGGACGTAACAACCGTCTCAAACTGATCTATATATTTCTGATCATAATGAGGTACCTGTTGCTTTTCTTCTGATACTATCAATATAACATTCTGCGGAGGACATTTAACCGTCTCTATTTTATCAACCGATTCATGCACGATCCAAACATCACACTCCGTTACGCTATCATTATTGATCTCAAATTGAAAGTCGCCCCATTCTTTTTTCAAAGCAGGAAAATGGTTCTCGTACGACCAATGGCCGTGTTGATACCAGTTTAATGGGTGCGACAACTTTACTTTTATTTTCCTGCTCATTTCTTAACTATAACTAATGGAACAGCTCCTATCTCACTTGCTATTTCCGAGAATGAACTCCAGTATGATCCATAGATTTTTTTAGTAGCTGCCAGACAAAACATATCGATCAAAGCTTCTTTTATACCCAAACTTGTTTCTCGCGATTTTTCGTTTGAATAGCTAATAACAGCCTCCCGAAATTTTGTTTTTATGTCCTGCATGATCACGGCATTGTCGGTTGCAACAAAAAACTGCGTAAGCGGATTTTGCGCTATCTCCCGCTCCATGGTCTCAATAAACAACTCTGTTGGACTTTCTCGTATCGACAGATCATGATCCGTTCTTCGAATATGAACACCATATATAGGGCTTCTATATTTACTGGTAACGGTATTAATCTCCGAAAGAATTTCTTGTGTCGGCTGCGGAAAATGAGAACTCTTGTAAGAGTAAAAACACCAGTCTGTTTCGATAACCAAGTTATTCTTCTGGGCAGCACGAAAGAAAAAATCATCAAACCTTTCTTTGCTCCAGCCTGAATTTCTATTGGTATAAATTTCGTTGTTCGAAACAAAAACTTTTTTGCGCAAAGAGATCACCCGCTTCGTTAAGTTAAGAAGTCTATTAGCGAGTGTTAAATTTTCCTGAACATGATACGCTCCGTTCCAATTGAATAATTCATCATAGGAGCAGTTGAGCTCGGCATTCTTTCGCCAGTGTATAATTAAAGGCTCGTGAGTAGCTTGAGAAAGAGAGATTGCAGACGCAATAACTCTGAGTCTATTGCCCAATCCGCCCATCGGAATAACTTCAATCACAAAAAGTTTCTTTTAGATTTCCGATTTCAAATTCAAGATTCATACCCGCATATATTTATTCACGAACAAGTAGAACATTTCCCATGTCAACGTAAGGCAAATCCTCCAGCACTACGCGGAATTTACGATCTTCAAGCCATTTACGAAACTCCGGATATAGCGTAACGTTGCTATAGGTTTCTATGATACTTACCTCTGTGAATAAGACTTTTAAGGTATCGAAAATTTTTGGCGAGGATTGCAGCACATTAAACTCAGCACCTTGCAGATCGAGCCACATAAAATCAATCTTGTCTACATGATGTTGCTTCGCCCAGTCATCTATCGAGTATGAATTTACATAAATCGTCTGTTCAAATTTAACATCCGGATGTACCTCCAGGTGTTTGTTAGGAGAAAGGATAGAGCTGGATCCTTCGGATAGACCACTGCTTAAATGCAATTGAATCTTACCCGTTTTATCGCTCAAAGCATAAGGGTATAATTTTACATTCTTAACTCCTTTTAAACGTTCTTTCGCTTTTTCAAATAATTCAGGAACGGGCTCAAAAGAATGTATAGTTGCTTTAGGCCAAAGTGTTGCCATCTGTAAAGTATCTTTACCATCGCAGGCACCCGCTTCCAGAATTACAGGAGAAGATGTCAGGTACTTCTTAATCTCCCATTTATAGTCATCTATATATATATCCCTTTTCCCGGTTAGCCTTCTAAAAATTTTCTTCACTAATTTCATTACCATAGTTCTACAGAGGTTATTTTAATTCCGGATCAATTTTCCGTTTAAGATGACTTTACTCCAGTTCTTTGAACTGTTTTCCAGAACGGGCTTCAAATTATTATTTACCAATTCCGGAAGACCTATATTTTCAATTGACGCAAGACCCATTTTTTTAGGATGAGTGAAGAACAGATCAATAGAATACTTTCCACTAAGCAAGTCGGGCAGCGTTAACCGATATGAAAGATGATGAAGCCCCGGGGAAAGCTTCACAAAATCTTCGCGAAGAAAGTTACCAAAGCTTGCAACATACTCCTCATCCTTTTTTATATGTAACTCAAGCTCTACTACTGATTCTAGTTTCAGCAAAAAAGTAACATCAACAGATATACTATTATCTTCAATATGTATAGAGGTGGACTCCTGCTGATTTAGTGTGATTTCTTTTATTTCAAAAAAATCGCACGAATACACAACATGGTTTACAAGTTTACCCTCTTTTGCCGGCACATTAAGCGTAAGGTACTGATCGGCTACATCTTCAATGTTTCCTATGGTTAAAATCTTACCATCTCTGAGCAGCACTCCTTGCCGGCATAAATTCTTAACGTAAGGTATATTATGGCTCACAAATAATATTGTTCGCCCCTGCTTGTTCACGTCTTCCATTTTGCCTAAACACTTTCTTTGGAAGTCTGCATCACCTACAGCAAGCACTTCATCAATGATCAGTATCTCCGGTTCCAAAAATGCTGCTACTGAAAAAGCCAATCGTAACTGCATACCACTGGAAAAATGTTTCAGTGGTGTATCCAGGAATTTTTCCACCCCGCTAAAATCAACGATCTCATCAAATTTACTTTGTATTTCTCTCCGCTTCATTCCAAGCAGCGATCCATTAAAGAATATATTTTCTCTCCCGGTTAATTCAGGGTGAAACCCGGTGCCTACTTCCAGTAAACTTGCAATACGACCTCGGGAGATAATAGCACCTGTGGTGGGTGGCGTAATCCGAGACAAGATTTTCAACAATGTTGACTTCCCCGCTCCATTGCGTCCTATTATACCAATAGATTCTCCGGGCTGTACGGTAAACGAAATATCTTTCAAAGCCCAGAAATCTTCAACCTCACTCCGCTCGAGTTTTAATGCGTTCATCATCCTCTCACGCAAACTAAGGTAACCTCCTGCAAGATGATGTATCCTATATTTCTTGCTAATGTTTTGTATCTCTAAAATCGGCTTCATAAACTCAAGCAAAATCTGCAAAAAAATCTTCTGTCTTTTTAAAGTAAAAAAGACCCACGAGGAGCAATAACATACCACAGGCAAGACTTACATAAAAGAAAGGCAAGCTGGTTATCTGATTGGTTAGTGGATATCGAAAAAGTTCAATGGCAGCATACATCGGAGAAGCGGCCAACAAATATTGCAACACAGGATATTGTAGTAAAGAAACAGGATAAATAACCGGTGTGAGAAAGAACAGTACCTGAACCAGGAAGGGAATAACGTACCTGAAATCGCGATACTTTACATTGAGTGCCGCCAGCCAGGCACCAAGCCCAAGCGTGGCTATAACAGCCCACCCCAGTGCTATAGGCCAGATCACTATAGCAAACCATGCAATTGGCTGGTGATAAATTACCAGCAACACTGTAAACAGTACAAATGCCATCAGAAAATCAAACACAGCAACCGCTACAGATGATATAGGTATAACCAGTCTGGGGAAATATATCTTCTTAATGATGTTGGCATTGTTAACCATACTATTAGAAGCATTGGTAAGTCCGGTTGAAAAAAGATTCCAGATCAATAAGCCCGAGAATACATAGATGGGGTAAGGCAAATTTTGAGAAGGTATATTAAGGGCCCTGCCAAAAAAGAAAGTAAAGATACCCATCATCAGCAAGGGTTGAAGTATAGCCCAGAGAAAACCCAAGACGGTTTGTTTATACTTTATCTTTATATCGCGCCAGGTAAAAAAGTAGAGCAGCTCACGATATTTCCACAGTTCCTTAAAGTTGAAAGAAAGCCGGTTCGCAGGTTCGATTATCGTTTCGGAGTAAGACTGATTCATAGGTAAAAGATTCTTCTCATTACAACTGGCAAGCCACTTTATACAACATTGGATATGTTGAAGTTAACAACCTTTTGATAATTATGTTTCTCGGTTTGGGATAAATATTCCCGGGCGATCATAATCATAACAAAAGGTTTTGCAGCGAGCCGATTGTAATACTCTTTGAATATTTTTGTAAAGTTAATCATGAATGTCTTTTTTTTATTCCCATATCCTCTCGGGGAGTCACCCTCACAGCGGTTCCGGTTTGAACAATACTTCAGCTTCCTTGCACACACAGGAATCCAGTATCAATGCCAGTCATTTTGGGATGAGAAAACCTGGAACATACTTTATAAAGAGGGATATGAATCTGTAAAGGTAATGGGTTTTTTGAAGGGTATACTGCGAAGATTCGGAATACTCTTTAAACTTCATAAAGCCGACTATGTTTTTATACACCGCGAAGCTTTACCCGTTGGCCCACCGATCATTGAATGGATCATCGCGAAAGTTCTTGGCAAAAAAATTATTTACGATTTTGACGATGCCATCTGGCTACCAAATACAAGTAAGGAAAACCGTATAGTCGGCTGGATCAAATGGCATTCTAAAACCGCCAGCATCTCGCGCTGGAGTTATAAAGTAAGTTGTGGAAACGATTACCTGGCGAGTTTTGCCAAACAGTATAATTCACGCGTGGTGGTAAATCCTACTACAATTGACACGGTGCATCATCACAATCCGGAGCTATATGCTAAACATACTTCGGATAGAATTACCGTGGGGTGGACCGGCTCTCACTCAACCCTGAAATACCTGGATGATATAGTACCTGTGCTGCAGCAACTGGAGAAAAAATATGGAGACACATTTCAGTTCCTGGTAATTGCCAATCGTAAACCGGAACTGGCAATTCGTAATCTCGCCTTTATACCATGGGTGGAAAAAACTGAAATTGAAGACCTGATAAAAGTTGATATAGGTATAATGCCTCTTACCGATGATGTGTGGGCGAAAGGTAAATGCGGATTCAAGGCGTTGCAGTATATGGCCCTGCAAATACCAGCAGTTATCGCTCCTGTAGGAGTAAATATAAAGATCGTTGACTCCGGGGTAAATGGTTTTTTATGTTCAACTCCTGACGAATGGTTTAATGCTATTGATAGATTGATACAGGATAAAAGCCTTCGACACGACATGGGGATAAAAGGAAGAAAAAAAATAGAGGAGAATTACTCGGTAATCTCGAACTCCTCTACCGTGCGCTCATTATTTGAATAGTATATCAGCGTAAGCGCGAGTGCATAAAAAGGTAACAGCGGAATTTTATACCGCGATAATGTTCCGAAGTTGAATGTAGAAACGCCTGTTGCAAAGGCAAATGTTATACTAAACACCAGGCAAAACATAACATGCGGGTTGCCAATGGCTGTGAGCAAGGCTCTGCCCTTTTTAAAAATGATATATATAGTCAGCAGAAAAAATGCGAGAGACTCCAAGGCTGACATGAGCATAAGAGGGTTTCGCACTTCCCACAAATAAGGTCTGAAGAGCGATACATTGATCGCTTGTGGTGCCAGCCTGACCATGCTTCCCATCGAACCATCCAACTCTCCAAGTGAATATGTACTGCCCGCGTCTCTTCCGGTTTGATATGCAATATCATAGGCCGTAACCATGGCTGTATTCGCGATCTTGTTCACGGCATAACGAGGATCATCTTTACCAATCTGTGTTACGGCAAAATATCCGAAAACCCCAATTACCACAATAACGAACGGGAACATCAACACTTTGAGAAAGGTCGATTTTACAGAAGACAAGTTTGCCATAAATACCCACAACAACATAGAAGGCGTAAAGCACATCAGAATATACTTCTTTATAGAGAAGATGAGGTAAAGATTGAGCAGCAACAATACAATGAAGGATAGCCGGATTTTGTGATCAACAAAAATCCGTTTGATGTAAAAAGTTGTGAGTCCGAGGCATCCGAGTGTAATGGTATCTTTCAGCAAACCTGATCCCCAGAAAATAACGGAAGGTATAAATAGTACCGATATAGCTATACCTTTATGCAGCGAGGGGTATAGCTCGTAAAATGTTCGGAAGAGTGCCCACAATCCCATAAATCCAAATACAGCAAAAAGTACAGCAGTTGCAGAATAAGAGGAGAAGGTTAACAGATCTAATATAGCCGCAATGCGGATGATCATGAACGAAGAAGAGTCGCGAAAAAAAGGAATGCGTGATGAGTATTGATATATACCGATCTCATCATTCTTATCTCCAAACAACAGTTTTAATCCGGTGAGGGGATCATCTGTGAAAGCTTCCCATATATGCCGGCTCCCATACGTGTGAAAGTTAAACGTATCGCCTCCGCCATAATAAAACTGGTAGATACAACCCAATGCCAATGCACCGCCAATCTTTAAAGTAATAGCCGGGAAATAATAAGGCCGTATAGTATCGTCCGTTACCCAATGGCGAATAGTATAGGCTACAAGGTAAACCAGTAAAATAACTATCGGGGTAACTATCAGGTCGCGAAGCTCCAAAGATGTTCTTTCTTGAGGCCTTAAAGTTCTCTGTTTCTGTTTGATTTAACAATAGCAGCCATCCCTTGAGCAATTGCACTCAATCTCCTTTCTCCAATCCTTTCAATCTTCGCTTGGCATCTTTATAGGCTTCGTCTTTACGACCCGCTTTTTTCTTCACGAGGTTAAACCATTGTTTGGCTTCCGCTTTATTTCCCTGTCGCTCGGCAATCTCTCCGAGGGCAATCATTGAGTATAAATAATAACCCGATTCTGTAGCTTCAATTTGCTCAGCGAACTTCATACACATTTTATAGTATGCTTTCGCATCGTCATATTTCTTGCGAGCTTCATAAATCTGCCCGAGGAAAAATGATGCATACCTTCCACTGGTAGCCTCATACCCAACCATACCACTATCGATGCGCGTCAGAATTTTTTTACACATCGGCTCTGCTTCCGTAAAGCGTCCTAACGAATATAGCATGCGTGCATAGTAACGGTGGAAATACGGATTGTCCGGATAAGTCTGGTATAAATATTCGCTGATCTGAAACGCACCATACTGATCGTTCTCATAACTGTTCAGAATGCGCATAAGCCACACCATAGCCTCTGTGCGTGTATAGAAGGCGTTGTACGAAACCTCTTTCAATTGTTTTAGTCCAAGTGCTTTATCGCCTTTCTTAAAAAAGAAGAGAACAGGTTTCAGTACCGGGTAATTTTCGGGTACCCAAACGGAGAAGTAATTATAAAGGGCATCGCCAAATAACAATTCGGGACTGAGGTCTTGTTTCTCTTTACTTTCTTCCAGGTAATCCAATCCATCTTTACCGGCAGAGGCAGCCTTGCGCCAGTTCTTTCTTTCTTCATCAGCATATAGTCTTCCTTTAAAACCATAAGCTGCCGCCAGAAAGAAAGCCGCTTCTGCATGATAAGCCGGGTAATCATCGTATAGTTTTTCTCCCACTTCGATAGTTGAGTCCATATAGGCCAGAAAGGTTTCATCGTGCGAAGTATCTTTTGTGTTCGGCATGATCTTCCACCACTCGATAAGCCCCATCAGAAAGTATGGCAGCGGGTGCCAGCGATAACGTGCGCGCAGGTATTGAAATTGAAACTCGGCCCGATCGAACTTGAAATTATACAGATCGTTCAATGCCTGTGTACATTCCAGTTGCACACTTACACTCGACAATAAAATAACGGTTGTATCTTTTCGGGTAATGGGTTGTGCTTTTACCGTAAAAGTTGCTACTAACAGAAAGACCATTACGAAAAGTCTGCTGACCACATAACCTTTATACCTTTGAAACGCTGAACTCTGTATCATTTATTTACTTTATACTTTTACCGAATCAGGAACTCTCCATCAACTTAAAACAACTTCTTTCCCTGGCATGACCATTATCTCCAAACCCGAAACTAAATCATTCTTCGCTACCGACAAAAGATTGTTGTTTGTACTGTTATGCATGGCAACGTTGCTGTTGCTGTACATTAAAATTTCCTTTATCGAAAACGAAACAGCAGCTTTCGAATTTCTGCAAGATCGGCCGGAGGGTATGATCCTCCGGATTATCGCGGCACTCAAGTTATTCTCCATTCCCATTATTTACCTGTGGAAATTCACCGTTATTGCCTTTGTTATCTGGTGCGGCTGTTTCATGTTCGGCTACCGGGTAACTTATACGCAATGCTGGGGTGTGGTAATAGGTGCGGAGTATATATTTCTGGTTCCGGAATTACTCAAGATTATGTGGTTTATGGTAATTGAAACCGATCCTACCTATAACGACATCGGTGCCTTTTATCCGCTATCGCTGATGCACTTTTTTGATTATTACTCGATCGACAAACGGTGGGCCTACCCGCTCCGCGCCCTCAACCTGTTTGAAATAGCCTATTGGTTTCTGCTGGTTGCCGGCATCCATCACTACGCTCGCAAAGACAAAAAGTATGTATGGATCATTGTATCGTGCTCCTATATTTTGCTGTTCTTTTTATGGCTGGGATTTTATGTGATTGTGTATAAGTAAAAGCTTTAGAGACGGGAAGTCGGAAGTAAGAAGCTTAAAGTGTAAAGCAAAAAGCTTACTTCCCGACTTTCACGGACTTCCGGACTTTTACTCAAAAGAAATTCTTCACGGCATCACACACCCGCTCCACCTGATTGCTCGTCATTCCGGGCCAGAGCGGAAGACTCAGGGATGTATCGGCTATCTTTTCTGTTAGCGGAAATTCGCCTTTACGAAACGAAAGATGTTCATAACATTTTTGCAGGTGAGGCGGAATCGGATAATGGATCATCGTTTCAATTTCCTGCTTCGCCAGAAATTCTTTCAACGCATCCCGTCTTTCTGTACGAATAACAAACAGGTGGTATACATGATGCGCTTCCTTATCCGACAGTGGAAGTATTATATCACCGATGTTCTTTAATCGCTCCAGATATATAGCAGCAAGTTGTCTGCGTTGCTCATTCCAGGTTTCCAGGTATCTTAACTTCACACGAAGTATAGCTGCCTGCAGTTCATCCAAACGTGAATTAACTCCCTCACGAACAGCTACATTCTTTACTTCAAAACCATAATTCCTGTATTGTTTTATAAACGAGGCAATGGATGCATCATCCGTTGTTACTGCGCCTCCATCACCCAACGCTCCCAGGTTTTTTGTAGGGTAAAAACTGGTGGCATTTACTTTTCCCCAGCTTCCTGTCCTGGTCTTCAGCCATCGTGCACCATGAGCCTGCGCATTGTCTTCTACTATAGCCAGATTATACTTCCGGGCCAATGACGTAATGGCCGTCATATCGCATGCCTGACCATAAAGATGTACTGGTAAAATTACTTTTGTGCGGGAAGTGATCTGAGGTTCGATTCCTGCCGGGGCTACATTAAAAGTACCCTCATGTGGTTCAACAGGTATTATAACGGCTCCCGTTCTGCTAATGGCGAGCCACGTTGCCAGGTATGTATGGGCAGGTACAATCACTTCGTCACCGCGGGTAACACCACAGGCCAATAAGCTCATGGTAAGTGCATCGAGGCCGTTGCCAACACCTATACAGAAATTTACTTCGTTGTGTTTTGCATACGCTGCTTCGAATGAAGCAACCTCTTCGCCCAGCACATACCAGTTGCTGGTATATACCCTTTTCATAGCCTCTTGAATTTCAGAGGCAATAGGCTGATGTTGAGCGGTAAATGATAAAAAAGGAATCGGCTCCGTATACATTTCAATTTTTCCGGCAGTACAAAAAAAGCAAGTTTCTTTTTCTAAAGATACACCAGCCATCAACCACTGGCCGTTCTGTAAATCTAATCAGCGGAATAACTAAAAATTCCCTTATTTTCGGGCTTTTATTTTCAGGTCATCATCTCACGTAACATGAATTTTCAGAAAACCAATAACATCACCGGCTGGATCGTCTTTGCCGTTGCTCTCATAACGTATTGGCTTACTATGGAGGAAACCGCCAGCTATTGGGACTGTGGTGAGTTTATCTCTGTATCCTACAAGCTGCAGGTACCTCACCCGCCAGGCGCTCCGCTCTTTCTGCTTATCGGACGCATGTTCTCTTTCCTGGCATTGGGTGATGTTACAAAAGTGGCTTACTGGATAAACTTCAGCAGTGTGCTGGCCAGTGCCTTTACAGCTATATTCCTTTTCTGGTCAATCGTATTATTCGGTCGCAAGCTGATGCGAATCAAATCTGAAGACGAATTAACGGCTGATAGAATCTGGGTATTGATGGGAGCCGGCCTTGTAGGTTCACTCGCCTATACTTTCTCTGACTCTGCGTGGTTCTCTGCTGTAGAAGCTGAGGTATATGCCATGTCTTCATTCTTCACAGCCTTTGTTGTATGGGCGATGCTGAAGTGGGATGTGATAGAAGATGAATCGAAAGCCAACCGCTGGTTGCTGTTGATCTTCTATATGATGGGGCTCTCTATCGGTGTTCACTTGCTGAACCTCGTAACTATACCAGCGCTTTCGCTGATATACTATTTCAAAAAATACAAGCCTTCAACCTGGGGTGTTATCGCCAGTATGCTGGTGAGTTTGGGAATTATATTCGTGATCAACGAAGTCATCATCCCCGGATTACCAACACTCGCGGGTAAATTCGAAATATTCTTTATCAATAGCGTGGGCCTTCCGTTTGGTTCCGGTGCCTTGATCTTTACTATACTGTTGATCGGAGCACTCGTGTGGGGAATTGTATTCTCACAGAAAAATCAACGCGTGTTGTTGAACACGGCATTGAATGCTGTTGCTTTCGTGTTGATTGGTTATGCTTCGTATGCACTGGTAGTAATTCGCTCGAACGACAACCCTCCTATCGACGAGAACGATCCTTCCGATGTAATGAGTTTCGTGAGTTACCTGAAACGTGAACAATACGGCAGCAGACCTCTACTATACGGACCATACTTTACCGCACAACCTATCGGTATAAAGGAAGGTGGCGCTATCTATAAAAAAGGCAAAGACAAATACGAGATCAAGGATCATAAATTCGAATACGAGTATGAACCTGGGCAACAAACTATTCTGCCCCGCATCTATAGCAGTGATCCGGATCATGTGAGAATATACCGTGAGTCGTTAGGCTTGCGTGAAGGACAGAAGCCTACGTTTGGCGACAATATCGCGTTCATGGTCAATCACCAGATCGGCTGGATGTATGTGCGCTATTTCTTCTTCAACTTTGCGGGTCGTGAAAGTGATATTCAAAATGCCGATTGGATGGGTCCATCACAATGGTTCGAAGATCTTCCTCCGCTGCTTTCAGAGAACAGAGGCCGCAATAATTTCTTTATGATTCCTTTTGTGTTAGGATTGGTAGGTATGTTTTATCAATCGGTAAACAACACACGGAATTTCGTTGTAGTAGCACTACTCTTTATACTCACAGGTGTAGCATTGGTGGTATACCTCAACTCACCTCCTACCGAGCCACGTGAACGCGACTATATCTATACCGGTTCATACTATGCATACTGTTTCTGGATTGGTTTTGCTGTTATTGCTATAGCTGAAACTTTGGCAAAGGCACTGAAGAATTTAAAAACGGCCGCTATTATAACAACGCTTGTTTGTTTCTCTGCTCCTATACTCATGGCGCAGCAGGGATGGGATGATCACAATCGCGCGAATCGTTACTTCTCTACCGACTCTGCCATAAATTATTTGCAGTCGTGCGCACAAGATGGCGTGCTGTTTACCGGTGGTGATAACGATACTTTCCCGCTCTGGTATGCACAAGATGTAGAAGCTGTTCGTACCGACTTGCGTGTTATTGTATTAAGTTACTATAACACCGACTGGTATATTGAGCAGACTACACGTGCCGCCTATAACTCGAAACCATTCCCGTATACTTTAACACTGGAGAACTATCGCGATGATAAAACGCAATATATACCATACTATAATGCGGGTATCAAGCAGATGGATCTTCACAAATACCTGGAACTGCTTCGCGACAATAACAAGAGCTTGTTAAATCCGGAGTATCGTGGCGAGCGCTATATGCTTCCTACCAAAGAAATCGTATTGAAAGTAGATGTCGATAAAGTAAGAAAACTTGGCATCATTCCGGAAGGCATGGATAGTTTGCTGGTTCCTGAAATGCACCTGCATGTAAAAGCGAATGCACTCGAAAGAAAAGATCTGGCTATGCTCGACCTGTTGGCTACCGCTAACTGGGAACGTCCGCTATATGTAAACAATACATCACTCGCACAGTTTAATGTTGACCTGAGTCGTTATGTAGTACAGGAAGGTAATGCTTATCGCATTCTGCCAATTCTGAATCCGCGTCCGTTCAATCAATCAGAACTGGTAAATACACCGGTGAGCTTTGAGAACATGACCAAGAAGTTCCAGTTCAGAAATGTAGACGATCCTTCGGTATACTATACTCAGGACTATCGCAATTTCATTCTGAACCACCGCAGCAGTTTCAACTCCCTGGCGGAAGCGCTTATTAAGAAGGGTGATACTGCGAAAGCACGTGAAGTACTATTGTTCAGTCTGGCCAAGATGCCGGATGCCTCGATCCGTTACGACTATACTTCTGCCCAATCGGTAGGTTATCTCTTCGAAGTAGGTGAAAAAGATAAAGCTATTGAGATCGCCAACGTTATGTGGAAGCGCGCAGATGAAATGGCTGATTACTATACCAAGAAGCGTGAGTATGGTCGCGATCTGCAGATCAATATAGTTGTATTGGGTGAATTGCAGAATGCATTGCATCGCTATGGCGAAGATGAACTTGCCAAGAAAATAGAAGATGCATACTCCAAGCACACGGCAGCGTTTCAACTAGACCGTTCTAATTTTTAGAACAGAAGAATAAAATCTGGTCTCTGTAAGAAGCCCTTCGGAAGTTCCGAAGGGCTTTTTTATCTCATAAATCCGGCTTAACTCCGATAACTTTTTGATCCTGTAGTTGTATTCAGGAACTTTACTGTCTGTAAAGCCTGGTCATCCCTGTGAAGAAGATTGCTGTCATGCTGTTGACGTTCTATGCTGCGTCCATGCTAAGTTATGGATCGCTCGAGATCGCGCACGACTTGCTACACTGGCTGGCTGATCACTACCATACGCATCTTCACGAGCACGAACACGATCATCATCATACCTTTCACGACCACGAACATAGTCACGGCTCGCACAATCACATCACTGAAAATGATGTCGATGGAGCTGAGCAAACTGATCTGCCGATTCTCATACATTTCTTCTTATACTATCAGTCTCAACCTGCCTTTCAGTTCCTGGTATCATTTACCGGAATAATAGGAACCAATGAAGCGTTCCCGCTGAAACACGTATACCTGAATCCCGATACTCCGCCTCCACAGGCTTAGTACATATACCCGTCTCTCATTTACACTTCATTCTGCTCATAGTATGAACTGTATATGTATTCCTTTTTTTGTTAACATATTATTCTTTAAGACACATATACTATATCAATGTTTTGCTAAAAGCATTGTAAGTATTTCCTGTCTTGTGTGGATATACTGTGCTATTACTTTATTAATGCATACCATCAAATGAAATATTATATACTTCGTTTTGGCATTGCTTTGTGTCTGCTATGGAATACAGCTGCAGCACAGGGTATATTTACCGGAACGATTACCGATAAGGAAAATATACCGCTCCCTGATGTAAACATATATATTCAGCAGTTAAATCGCGGAACGGCTACCGATAAACTGGGGAAATTCAAAATGCAGAATATTCCTGCCGGAGAGTATGATATTACTATATCTTCCGTAGGCTATACATCTGCCTCTCAGCGAATCACCATTCATCCAGGTGAAACAGCATCACTTACGCTTTGGCTGGAGCCGGGCGATCTTTTACTATCCGATGTTTTGGTTACCGATCAGCTTGACCATGGTATCAATAACATTTCGCAGATCGATATCAAGCTTCGTCCTGTCAATACATCGCAGGATATACTTCGGATGATTCCCGGTTTATTTATAGCACAACATGCTGGTGGAGGTAAGGCTGAGCAGATATTTCTGCGTGGCTTTGATATAGATCATGGTACCGACATCAACCTGGAAGTAGACGGACTGCCGGTAAATATGGTATCGCACGCGCATGGTCAGGGATATTCTGATCTTCACTTCCTGATTCCCGAACTGGTATCGAATGTAGATTTCAACAAAGGTCCTTATTATGCTGATAAAGGAAATCTTACAACAGCGGGCTATGCTGCATTCAATACAAAAAATTCGCTCGACCAGAATCTGGTGAAGGTAGAAGGCGGTCGCTTTGGTACATTCAGAAATGTTAATGCAATCAACGTTCTGAACAATGCCCATGGCGAGAGACGCGATAACCTATATATAGCTTCTGAGTTCTTTCGCACGGATGGTTTCTTCGATAACAACCAGCATTTCAACCGGATCAATATCATGAGTAAGTATAATTCATACCTCAGCGAAAACGAGATATTGACGATTGGATTCTCAACCTTTACCAGTAGCTGGGATGCTTCCGGGCAAATACCGGAGCGTGCTGTGGAGAGTGGTTTGATCTCGCGCTTTGGTTCGATCGATCCGACAGAGGGAGGGAAAACTTCACGCACCAATGTATGGTTCAAACACGTGAAGAAACAAAATGATGGCGGTACATTTGAAAACCAGCTATACTATACCAAGTATAATTTCAATCTTATCTCCAACTTTACGTTCTTCCTGTACGACCCGGTAAATGGCGATCAGATCACGCAAAGTGAATCGCGCAATATATATGG
>NZ_DATCSD010000210.1:0-4504 GCF_036568665.1 Ohtaekwangia sp.
CCTATAGCCTGGAAAACAGGAACGAGCTTTGGCTTTCGCGATGGATGGGCTGTGGGTGTTACGCCCGATCACGTAGTAGCCGTATGGGCAGGGAATGCCGATGGTGAAGGTCGCCCGGGGCTAACAGGGACAGAAGCAGCAGCTCCTATACTCTTTGATATATTCGCGCAGTTGCAGGGACAGAGTTGGTTTCAGCAGCCGCGTATGGAGATGGAGAAAATTACCGTATGCGCGAAGAGTGGTTATCGTAACAGTGCCAACTGCGATGAAGTGGATACAGTATATATAGCCAGGAGTGGTTTGCAAAGTATGGCCTGTCCATTGCATCGAAAGATACATCTTTCAACCGATCGTAAATATAGAGTGCATAGCGATTGTGCGGCTGTTGATCAGATGGTAGAGGCAAACTGGTTTGTGCTCTCGCCTGTGCAGGAGTATTATTATAAACCGAAAAACATTACCTACCGTCCGCTGCCTCCGTTTCGAAAAGATTGTCAGTCATCTTTCTCGGTAGTTACTATGGATCTGATCTATCCTAAACCACATGCACGCATCTTTATACCGCGCGACCTGGATGGCAAGATGGGCGATGCCGTGTTTGAATTGGCGCATCGGAATCCCACCATCACTGTGTTCTGGCATCTGGATGGTACCTATATAGGAAGTACTAAAAAAAGTCATCACCTAACGGTAAATCCTCAACAAGGGAAGCATACCCTAACCGTAATGGATGAGAATGGCGAAATGCTGGTGCAGGAGTTTGAAGTGTTGTCGAAAATTTAAAGGAAGTTATTATATAATGTAAGCGACTGATGGGTAACGATTTACTTGCTTTTTGTTAAATCTTTGGTAAATTCGTTATAGCTTTACGCTTATAAAAACCCCAGTGTGTCCATGAAGACATTAAAACTTTTTGCACTGGTAGGCATTTTTTCTGTGCTTTTTACCCTACAGCCTACCGTAGCCTCGCGTCTGGAGCAAGCAAATCTTGACGCCTTTCAGAATTATGTCGTGATCGGTGCGTTCAAATATCATCGGAATGCCGTTCGTTTCCGCGATCACGCTCAAAAAGACCTGAACCTTGACGCGAAGTATGAGAAGAACCAGAACCGCGATCTATACTATGTATATGTGATGAGCACTACCGACCGGGCTGCTGCTATAACAGAAGCAAAGCGTCTGCGTGCCGAACCGGAACTCACGGAGACGTGGGTATATAGCGGTTCATTAAATAAAGAAGCCGATCAGCCTGTCGCTCGTGGTGTAGATATTAACCCGGTAACAGATCAAAAGATAGAAGCCGTATCGACACAGGACCATGGTACAGAAACAACGACTGCCCTACCCGAAACGACAACGCCTGTAGCGGAGAAGACTGCCCCCGAAACACCACAGCCGGTTGAACCTGACAATGGTGTGGAAGGAAAGAAATTTTTCTTCCGTATATACCGCGGTACTGATAACAGTATCATTGAGGGTGATGTTGCTGCTATAGATGTAGACCGCACCCGCAAAATGGGAACCTTTAAAGGTAATATACCGGTAAAAGTACCAGACCCTGCCAGTAAGTCCGACAACGTGTCGTTTGTATGTGAAGTGTTTGGATTCCGTAAAACGCAGCGCGATCTTAATTATAACACTCCGGAAGGAGAAGATATAGAAACCGATGATCAGGGGGCGACCGTTATACCTTTCGAACTGGTACGCTTGCAGAAGGGCGACATCGCGATCATGTATCATGTATTCTTTTTTAAGGATGCAGCGATCATGCGGCCTGAGTCAAAATACGAAGTTACCAGCCTGTTGAACATGCTGAACGAAAACCCGAAATACAAGATCCGTATACACGGTCACACCAACGGTGGGGCTAGTGGAAAGATCATTTCAAAGCCGAAAGACAGCAACGAATATTTTTCTCTTACTAATGCAGCCGAAGGTTTTGGTACAGCGAAGAAACTATCAGAAGAACGTGCTATTATTATTCGCGATTACCTGGCTAGCAACGGTATAGATCCTGCTCGCATGGAAGTAAAAGCCTGGGGAGGCAAGAAGCCTATATATGATAAGCTCGGAGCTCACGCCAGCGAGAACGTGCGTGTGGAGATTGAGATATTACAGAACTAGGGAGCTGTTCATCGTTATCTGTTGATGGTTATTCGTTAACAGTGCTTCAAGGTATAAATGAAAAAAGACCTTCAGGTTTAGAGCCTGAAGGTCTTTTTATATTCGTCTAAATTGGTTCCCACAGATTTCACAGAATTACACAGATGAAATGCAGCGTATAAAGCGTAAAGCTGGTGGCTGAGTATTTACTTTCTGTTTTCCACTTTAAGCTTTCTGCTTTTTGTTTCCCGCAGATTAAATGCGCTCTACAAATAACGTATAACTGTTAACGATTAACGGTTAATTGATAACAGACAGCGCTTGCAATACATCGTGCTGTGTAATGATGTGTACATTCTCCTGTGCATCGCGAACCAGTACGGCTTTGTTGTCGCGGTTCAGTAAAGAGGAGAGTACATCCAGTGTACTGTCAGGTGCAACAAAGAGCATCGGCTTATCCATTACTTCACCTACCTGTTTGGATTGTAACTGAGGGTCTTGTATAATTTTTTCGAGCAGGCTTGATGCGTTTACACTTCCTACAAACTGACTGTTTTCCGTTACCGGTATCTGATCTATACCTTGCTTGTTCATTACCAGTATAGCTTCACTTACTTTCGAGGATTTATTTACGGTGATCAAACTATCGTTTCCATTGCGGGCAACAATAATATCGCGTGCCGAACGGAACGAGCGTGCTTCGGTAAACCCGTGGTCTTTCATCCACTGATCGTTATATACTTTGGCGAGGTAGCGCGTGCCATGATCCGGCAAAAGAATTACCATCATGTCATCTTTCTTCAGGTACTCGCGTGCATATTCCAGCGCACCATGCAGGGCAGAGCCGCTTGACCAACCTACAAATAAACCTTCTTCTCTTGAGAGTCTGCGCGCTGCTATAGCACCATCTTTATCGGTAACTTTTATGAACTGATCGATCACATCGAAGTTCACATTCTTCGGGAGTATATCTTCTCCAAAACCTTCGGTCAGGTAAGGGTATATTTCATTTTCATCGAAGATGCCGGTCTCTTTATATTTTTTGAAAACAGAGCCGTATGTATCTATACCTACTGTTACCAGTTTCGGATTCTGTTCTTTCAGATATTTAGCGGTGCCGCACATCGAGCCACCGGTACCTACCGTAGCTACATAGTGTGTAATTTTTCCTTCTGTCTGTTTCCAGATTTCGGGGCCGGTAGTTTCATAGTGCGCGGCTGCGTTCGAAGGATTGTCGTATTGATTGGGATATATAGAGTTCGGAATCTCTTTGTTCAGCTTGCGTGCTACAGAATAATAAGAGCGTGGATCGTCCGGTGCAACGTTGGTAGGGCACACCACTACTTCTGCGCCAACCGCTTTCAGGATATTTATTTTTTCTTGCGATTGCTTGTCGGCCATTGTAAATATACAGCGATATCCCTTGGCAACGGCTGCTAACGCAAGGCCCATACCGGTGTTACCGGAAGTACCTTCGATGATCGTTCCTCCGGGTTTTAAAATACCGGCCTTCTCAGCATCTTCTACCATCTTGATAGCCATACGGTCTTTGGTAGAATTGCCGGGATTGAAATATTCTACTTTCGCCAGAATTGTTCCCTGAATTCCTTTGGTAACATTATTCAATTTTACCATCGGAGTATTGCCAATGGTTTCGATGATGGAGTTGTAGATCATGGATCTTTAATTGAGCAGTAAAACTACAAAAACGGCCCAAGGCGTCCTACAGTTGCCGACATTAGAAGCTGCTTAAAAACTATCCAAAATTTCCTCCGATACGGCTGTAGATACTCTCCGGATGCCACACCTGTTTCTCTCCCCGGTACATGCGAATGCCTGTGGTGTATAACGTGAAGCCTTGTTCGGTGATAAAATGTATAGCGGCCGTGTTATTTTCCGGAAGCGCTATCTTCTTTACACCCATTGCCAGTTTCCATTGCAACAGATATATCCCAGCCTCCGGTGTTTGTGCCACTACAGGGCCTTCGCCTAATGCCGGTAAACAAAAGCCGGTTAGTATATTATCATGAATTGTGATTACAGCTCCGGTTACATATTGCAGAATAAGTTTTGAACGATCTTCTCCGGTAATAACACGATCGAGCGCGAGCAGACTTTCGGTATATCTTTGTTCGAAGGGAATAACATTTTTGGGAACAGCTACCTCCTTTACATTATCATGCCGGAAGAATAAATAATTCAATTCTTTTTGGAAACCCTGCTTGCTATATACTGGTTCGCCCAAAGCCGTTGCCAGTAATAAGATAGTTTGTATACCAGGCTTTTGTGCGTGTTCAATCAGTGCCTGTGAAAGAATTGTTCCTATTCCCTGATTACGAAAATCACGATGAACAATGATGTGTGCCAGCCACGCTGTGTCGCGATGAAGTATATATACACC
>NZ_DATCSD010000211.1:0-13514 GCF_036568665.1 Ohtaekwangia sp.
GTTACCAGGAAACTGTGGAAGGACGCCAGTCGTTGCGTAACATTGATGTTGCTTCCTTCCCGAAAGGTGTATATATTGTAAAGGTGAATACGGCATCACACCAATACTCATCCAAGATTATTCGCTAAGGCAAAATAGCTGACCATACAAGGACTCCTGCTGATGTTGTAATTCAGCAGGAGTTTTTTTGTTTTGATACGTATCATATTGTCGAAAGCACCATCTTATCAGTATATATTGTTTCAATGACTGATCCAGGCTAATGCTGACTCAATGTTATCAAAGTTGGCTGTATCTATAATCTGTTCATGTACTGACTCCATCGTGTTCTGGACCGACAGTTGGGTAAATATATCCGTTGGCACTACCATAGCAATTTTGTTATATCCTACTTCTCTTGCTTTGTTATACCAATCGATAGCCGCCCATTTTTGATCTTCCTCCATAATGGCCCCGAGAAATGTAGTATCAACAAGAAGTTTCCCTGTACGGAATTTCTTCATGGCCTCGAGCATTGCTTCTAAACCCTTTCTGAATTCTTCTGATGTTGGCGAGACCAACCACTTTGCTACAACAGCACACGCTACATCATCAAAATCTACCGTGATGTACTCATTCACTAAATATACTTGCTTTGACATGGTATTTTTGACCCAATTTCCCAAATGAGTCCTGCTTGATAAATACCTCTATTGTGGTATATTTAGTGTGCTATATGCCTACCAATTTATAATGGTATATGAAAAACTTGCAGCCAAAGGAGTGCAATACGTACCATCTCCCGCAATGGCCGGCAATCGGATTTACCATTAACACCACGTGTACTATAGCAAGTATTCTGTAACGAATACAGGTGCATGATGACAGATAAGCTTGCGGGCTTTATTTGAAGTTTACTTTTTATCTTTCTTGTATGCTTCAATTAGAGTATCCCGTTCTCGTGGTGAGACAGGAAGGAGGTCTCTTTTTTGCTTCATAGTATAAAGGAGCGCAAGCGCATAGTCGCATACGCGAAATTTATACTGCTGATAAATGGCTGCTTCTTCGGAGCCCCATACAGGAGCATCGCGTTTATCATCGAGCAATCGTTCAAGATATTTTACGGCTGCCGTCTGGTAATCGATAATTGCCCGTGCAGAGCTCTCCCAATATTCATTGGGCAATCCCCATGCATTAAAGACTTCAGATTTAGCGAGAGCATCTGTAAGTATAGCAGCACCATTGGCAGGCTTAATTTTAGTATATAGCTCTTTATCTATTTTCTGTAGTGCCATGAGTTTGAAGTATTCCTTTTGAGTACTGTCTGTAATTGATTTATATAATGGTTCTGCAGCATCTTTTCGTTTGATGATCTCTCTAAAAGAAGCGGAGTTAAAAGGTTCTCGTCCCTTCAGAGCACTTTGTTCCAATTCAGAAATCAATTGTTCTGTATTCATGGCTCTGAATTTTTCTTCTGTCGCTTTAACCAACTGATCGATCGAATCCTGTGTTACCTCAAATTGTTTCTTTTGAACCTGTTGATCAGATGGATTTTTTGTTGAAGTCTTGCAACCCGCAATAAGCAATACAGAAAGAGCAAGGAAAGTGATGATGAAGTATTTCATAATTAATACATCAGTTTAGTAAACGTTGGAAATAGATTGTGACTTAAACCCGGGGCCTGAACATTCCATGCCGTAACAGCATTGTCCATAGTCAGTTGTAAGTTCTCCCAGGCAACACAATCAATTATGTCGTTGTTGGTTACATGTCCTGCGTCATCTACTACCCAGCTCCAATAGTAGTAACCAAGAAAGTTGTTGTTGCAGGCATTAGCGCCTCCATCAATTGAAACAGAAGCGCTGACAGCCTGCCACCAGATTTTTCTCATCGAATCTGAACGGCTGGGTGCATCGAATAGAACTGAAGGAGTAGAATTATTTCCGGGTGTTAAATTGCCGGCAAAGGAGTTATTATCATTGCGCCCATAGTATCCCCATTTTTTTCCTGACAAACGATCTATATACCAACCGTATTCAATGCTGCGTGCCTGATGTTCCTCGGATATATAGGAGTAAGTTCCATCTTCAAAACTATAGGTACGCACCATTTGGATATAGCAAATAGTATTGGTGTTGCAGGATGAGCCGCATAAAGAAGGATCGAATGCAAAATTAAGATTCATCGTAATGCCGTTGGAAGTTGTTCCATCATTGGCAGTGCCCGTAAACGTAAAGTTGCCGCAGGGATCAATTTTTGTACAAGAGCTAAGTTTCAGGCAAGCGGCTATGCATAATGCTAAAGCAGCCACAATGCGAATGGATTTGAAGATTGTGTTTGTCATAGGCCAAGTAAATTAGTTACAGAAAACGAGTAAAAACGCAAAGCCCATTCTCAATGCCTGTACGCATTATAGAATGGGCTCCATGATATTAAAGCTACAATTAATTTTGGCGAAGAGCAAACGCAAGGATAGATCAATGACTCCTGGTATCTTAACGATGTGGTGTTTATTACTAGCCTATAATTAGTCCTGCCAAATAGGAGTGAACACATCAACTACCCGGTCGCTTTGATGACTTCGATAGCGTGCTCAACATTGGCCGGGATAGAATAGCGATCACTTACGTTTTGCTTCCGATATACTATAATTCAAGTTCCATTTGAATGTTACACCTTTCGTACGGTGTTGCGCGGCCTGCAATTTTTTTGAACCCTAATTTGTGATAAAGATTAATGGCAGGTTTAAGAATCGTATTGCTTTCCAGGTATATCTTTTTAGCTCCGGCTGATTTTGCTTTTTCAATAATGGCCTGTCCTAAAAGCCAGCCTATATTTTTACCTTGTGCTTTCGGCGATACAGCCATCTTTGCAAGCTCATAATCATAGTCCGGATCTTTCATTTTAATAAGTGCGCATACACCAACAGGTTCTTTATCATACAGGGCAACAAATATAGCACCTCCTTTATCTAAAATATACTGCTTCGGACGATCCAATGCTTTGTAATCCGCTTCCTCCATTTTAAAGTAAGTACTAATCCATTCTTTGTTGAGATTTCGGAATGCTTCAGCATATATAGGTTTATAGGGAACAATCTTTACCTGTTCGCTTTCCCGTAGTTTCTTTTGCTCCTGCACATAGCTCAATAGACTTTTCCGGTTTAACAGAAACTCCCATTCTTCAATAGCTTTCCATAAATCGTTTTGTGTATTGCTAGATATAGCCTCGACAGCCTTCGCCACATCCGTATATTGATTCTTTATTTTTTCTGTTAATTCTTTACCCTTTTTCGACAGGCTTATAACATTCTTACGTCCGTCCAGCTTGTCCTTCCTTTCTTTTATCAAACCCTCTTTGGACATTTCCACAACGATTTTACTAACCGAAGGATGTGAATGTCCAATTTGCTGGGCAATCTCGGTGATTGTAAAATTTCCAATGGAGAGTATATGAAAAACAGGAAACCACTTTGCCTGCAGAGGCATTCCATAAAGTTTATAGATCGCGTCCGCATCGGCAGTTATTTTATCGGTAAGCAGCCGAAGCCGGCTTCCGATAGCCATTTTACCTACTTGATCAAAGAAATCCATTTTTTTATAATTAATTACGTAACTGGTTACGTAAATGTACAGAATTTTTTGATTTAGAAAAGGGTGATCGCTGGTCAAAAATGATCCGCGAAACCCCTGTCGCGATCATTAAAAAAAGTATATTTGTACGGTCTACTCTTACCTGTCTCCGGTATACTGATGAGGGACCGATGCGGTGTTCTTCAGCAGATTTTTATTTCTTCATGGCATGCTTTTTTTAAATCGCAAACCAAAAGTATATGCAAGACATCCTGTATAACATCAACAGCGTGGAAGAGTCGTATGGCGAAAGCGGACTCACCGGAACCATTCAGATCTACGAGCGCATCAATCAGATTGCGCAGTATATAGATACGCGGGCGGATCAGCTGAATGATTATGAAAAAGAAGAATTGAAGGACAGGCTTCGTAAACTGATCGACCTCAATCACCTGATTCGTGAGGAACTGGAAAAGCAGGAAGAAGAACTTACACAAGCAGCTTCGAAACTGTTGATCGTAGTGCGCTAATATATAGCACTATATTTACTTTATTCTGCCGGGATTATCGCGAATAAACGAATCCCATGATTTTGCTTTGGTAGTCTGATCACCTTTTTGAAAATGATGACACACCGCGACCGCCAGGGCATCTGTTGCGTCCAGCAGTTTGGGTAATTCTTTCAGCGAGAACAGCGTCATCAGCATTTTGGCAACCTGCTCTTTCGAAGCATTACCATTGCCGGTAACAGATTGTTTTACTTTTTTAGGAGCATACTCTACGATCGGTATATCGCGCGAAAGCGCAGCCGACATGGCAACGCCTTGTGCGCGGCCGAGCTTTAGCATAGACTGCACATTTTTGCCAAAGAAGGGAGCTTCCAACGCTACTTCATCCGGATGATATTCATCGATGAGACTCAGCACGCGATCAAATATCTTTTTCAGTTTCAGTTCGTGGCCTTCGTATTTGCTCAGGTGTATAACGCCAAACTGCAGCAGGATGATCTTAGGCTTGCGCACTTCAATAAGACCATAGCCCATAACGTTGGTACCGGGGTCGAGTCCTAAAATGATTTTCTCCTGAGTTGTTTTCACGCGCAGCAAAGGTAAGAGAAGAAACGGCCTTTACCATCATGGCAACACAATAGCAAAATATATAGTCTGAAAATCGTGTCGCGGGTAACAGGCATATTGGTATATGAAATATAATCAGTACCTTTTTTCCGGGTGTTTGATGGTACATACAAATTTAATACGTGCAGTTGATATTTTTGCGTGATTAGCAACATGGCGCTTTTACTATCTCTTGTGTTTGCAACCTATCTGCTGGCGGTAGCGATACTCATCGTTGCTGTAACCCAGGCATTCAGAAACACGCTATCGGTCAATACGCAGGAAGGAGAGAATATTTCCGTTATCATCCCTGTACGTAACGAAGCAGAGAATATACTCTTCCTGCTACAGGATCTGGAGCAGCAGTCAGTACGTTGTGAGATACTGGTAATCGATGATCATTCCGAAGATCATACCGCTGCTATAGCTACGGCTTTTAGATCATCACGTCATGTAATTCGGGTTATACCGGCAATTGGAACGGGCAAGAAGCGAGCGCTGGCGCAAGGTATAGCAGCCGCCAGCGGATCGATCGTGGTTACTACCGATGGCGATTGCCGTGTGCAGCCCGAGTGGCTTGCTGTAATGCAAACTTGCTTTTATAGCAGCGAAGTAAAAATGGCGTTTGGTGGTGTGCGTATAGCTCAGCATCAGTCATTCTTTCACGATGTGCAAGCGATTGAATTTGGCAGTCTTATAGGTACAGCAGCCGCTTCTGCCGAACGGGGATATCCCACTATGTGCAACGGTGCTAACCTGGCATTTCGTAAAGCGGTATTCAACGAAGTAAAAGGATATGAGGGCAATATAGAGGTTGCCTCCGGTGATGATGAATTTCTGATGCGCAAGATCCGGCAGATATACCCGCGGGGGATTTGTTTTGTAGCGAATCGCGAAGCTGTTGTTACAACCCGGCCCAGCGATACGCTTCATCAATTTATACAACAGCGGTTACGGTGGGCAGGCAAGTGGCGGCACAATACATCGCTCTATACAGTGCTATTGGCCGTGTATATATTTGGTATACAGGCGCTCACCTGGTTAAGCCTGATCGGGCTGTTATGGGTAAAGGATACGTTGCGTATAACTATGCTGGTGTGCCTGTTACTGAAAATGCTGTTGGAATATGTTTATCTGAAACAGGTAAGCCGGCATTTAAACATCCGGTGGAATACAATAACCTTTATCACACTGCAACTGCTATATCCATGGTATGTAACGGGTATAGGGTTGTTTGCCCATTTCGTTCCCCAGCGGTGGAAAGGAAGAACGTTGTAAGTGGTAAAAGATTGTGAAAAATGACTAGGCTCTTTTATACCACCGGTTAACGATTTGTAATTACCTTTACAGGTATCAGCTATGCAGGAAGAACTAGACGTAAGAAAGCAATTTGAAATAAAAGAACTGGAACTCAACGCGTTGCTTGAGATCACCCAGGCTATTAACAGCAATTTGCCCGAAGAGTCGCTGTATAAGATCTATAATTTTACACTGCGCTCCAATCTCAACATCAAGAAGCTTGCGCTCTTTGTGTTGGATGATGACTGGGCCTGTAAAGTGAATTTCGGCACGCGCCATCATTACGGTAAAACCAAGCTGCTGCCGGAGTTTAAAACCATTCAGGATATAACACATCTGAAGGAGTTTGAAGAATGCGAGTTCACCGAGTTTGATATAATAATTCCAGTAGCACACAAGAGCGCAACGCTTGCCCTGGTGTTCGTAGGCGGGCTGGACAAGCATACCGTGAGTTATGAGAATGAAGATGGTATACGCTTTATCCAGGCGCTAAGCAATATCATTATCGTTGCTATTGAGAACAAGAAGCTTGCGCGCAAACAACTGGAACAGGAATCGCTGCGCAAAGAGCTTGAGATCGCCAGAGATGTACAGCAATTTCTCTTCCCGGAGAAATTACCCAATACCGAATTACTGAAAGTAGAAGCGAGTTATCTGCCACACGATCGCATTGGTGGTGACTACTACGATTATATACCGATCAACAAAAATCAATTCCTCATTTGCGTTGCCGATGTAAGTGGTAAAGGTATACCGGCGGCATTGATGATGTCTAACTTTCAGGCTTCACTGCGCACACTGGTGCGGCAAACGCCAAACCTGACTGACATTATTGAAGCGTTGAACTACCAGGTGTTGGAGAATACAAAAGGGGAGAAGTTCATTACCTTCTTTGCAGCCATTTACGATATACATCTTAAAACGATGGTATATGTAAATGCCGGGCACAACCCTCCGATACTGTTAGACCGGAAGCATGGTATACGTTTGCTGGAGGATGGCTCCACCGTATTAGGCGCTATGCACCCGCTTCCGTTTTTGAATGAGGGCTTTCTTACAGACCTCGATGATTTCCTGATCTTTTGCTATACCGATGGGTTGACTGAAACGGTAAATGAGCAAGGCAAAGAGTTTGGTGTAGAGTCGTTGCTGGAATACTTTCAGCAGGACGCTACCTATACCAAGAACCTGAGTACTATCCATGAAGATATTATTGTGGCGCTGGACGATTTCAAGGGGGTAAACGGATACCATGATGATATCACCATCCTCTCATGCCGTGTAGGATGATGAACCGATGGAAGTATATTTCCTGATCGATTACCCATGATTCATCGCACACCTTTTTTTCTTCCATTACTATACCCTTCATTGCTCTGGCGTGTGCCCACGGTTGCCAACGAAATATACCTCACCTTTGATGACGGCCCGGTAAATGGCGCGACCGAGTTTGTACTGGAGTCGCTTGCTACGTTCGAAGCCAAGGCGACCTTCTTCTGTATTGGCGATAATGTGCGTAAACATCCGGATATATTTAAACGGATTATCCGGCAGGGGCATTCCATCGGTAATCACACTTTTCATCACCTGAATGGGTGGAAGCATACCACCGATCAGTATATAGCTGACATTCGGCAATGTGAGCAGACTATGGCAGCATCGCTGGGCAACGACAAAGGAGTATATATATCCCGATTTTTTCGTCCGCCCTATGGCAGAATAAGCCGCGAACAGATACGTCTGCTGAAACAGGAATATACTATTGTGATGTGGGATGTACTCTCGGTTGATTACAACCGGAATCTCTCACCCGAGGCATGTTTACGCAATACACTTCGTGCTGCAAGACCGGGTTCTATCATTGTATTTCACGATAGTGTTAAAGCAGAGAAGAACATGATGTATGCTTTGCCGCGTGTGCTCGATCATTTTACCACGGAGGGATATACCTTTAAACCTTTGTGAACATGAAGCATGTTCTGATTACTCCGCTCGATTGGGGATTAGGTCATGCTACACGAAGTATACCGGTGATCCGCGCATTACTGAAACAAGGCTGCACTGTAAGTATAGCCGGCAGTGGTGATTCGCTTGTGTTGCTGCAAAAAGAATTTCCATCTTTGGCAGCCTATAATCTGCCGGCCTATAGTCCGCGTTACCCGGCTGCAGGCTCTATGGTGTGGGCCATGGCAAAACAATTGCCGCACTTTATACAGGTTATTCGAGACGAACATCGTGCCCTGGAAGAAATTGTAAAGAACACGAAAGTTGATATCGTAATTTCAGATAATCGTTATGGATGTTGGTCGGCCGTAGTAAAGAGTATATTTGTTACACACCAGAGCAATATACTCATGCCACAACGGTTTGGCTGGCTGGCACCCTGGGTAAGACGGATGAATCATCGGATGATGAAGCGTTTCTCGCTTTGCTGGATACCCGATTTGCCGGGAGATGAAAGTATAGCGGGCGATCTGATCTCTTTCGGTAAAGTCGATCACACTATTCAGCACCGATATATAGGACCCTTGTCGCGGTTTGAGTTTTCGGGTAAAAAAGAAAAGAAGTACGATTTGCTTTGTGTCTTCTCGGGACCTGAACCACAGCGTACGATTTTTGAGAAATTGGTGATGGAACAGGTAAATCACTGGACAGGTAAAGTATGTATAGTGCGCGGACTACCCGATCAAAAGTATGTTACCCCCTTGGTAACACGTGCAGAAGTATTTCCGTTTTTGAATAGTGAAGCATTGCAGGATGCTATTGAGCGCTCAGAAGTTATGCTGGCACGCAGTGGCTTTAGCACGGTAATGGACATGAGCAGACTTGGGGGGCATGCTATATTTATACCTACACCCGGCCAGACCGAGCAGGTATATCTGGCAGAACGTCTCTCAAAAAAAGGTATTGCCTATAGCGTGCAGCAAAGTAAATTTGATCTGGCGCAAGCTTGGAGAGAAGTAAAGAACTATACCGGATTTATACCTTCGTCATCGTCAGCAACATTGCTGGACGAAGCGATCCGTGAAATATTAGAATGATGCGAGCATTTCTGAAAAGTTTTGTTTATGCGTGGCAGGGCATCATCGTAGCCTTGCGCGAGCAACGAAATCTGAAGATTCATGTTGCCGTAGCTATATTGGTAATTGCTGCCGGTATATATTACCCGGTTACACGCACCGAGTGGTGTGTTCTGTTGCTATGTATAGCCCTGGTAATAAGCCTGGAATTGATAAACTCTTCCATTGAGAACCTGGTAGACCTGGTAACAAAAGAGCACCATCCGTTGGCCGGAAGAGTAAAAGATATAGCAGCAGGTGCTGTGCTGGTGGCTTCGATCATGGCATTCTTTATTGGCCTCATGATTTTTATTCCGCACATCCTTTCATAGAAGCGACAACGTATTCGTGTGTGATGACAATTTAAAATTACCTCCATAAACATGGAGGCGCTGATAACTTTTTCGAATCCATTCCAACGTATTTCCCGTTAAGGTTGTCTGATACTGAAACCCCCGAATAATGAACGTAAAAAGACCTCTCTCTTTTTTCGCGCTGATCGTATTATGCGCGATTGTCCTTTCATGCGACTCTTCGCATGATGCCGAACCCCAGGTTAAGCTTACTCCTGTGAGTATGAAAGATGCTGATCATAAAATAGATCTTACTCATGCCAGCGATGGAAAGTTGCAGTTTATAAGGTATACGAACTATTATCCGAATGATGTTGTGTTAACCGGTATAGTAGAGTATATATATGGACAGGATGGACGACTGGAAAAGACTATAACCGATAGTGGTGATGGTTTTGTATTTCACTATGAAGGAGATCGCATTGCTTCTACCGATGAATATATAGGTGATGAGATAGTAGAACAACATACATTTACCTATGATGATCGCGGCCGGTTAGCAGACTGGATCTCCTGGCAGGATATACCCGAAGAGGGTGGTCACATTCCCGTAAAGAAATATACTTATCGGTATGATGGCAATGATAACCTCACTGAAAACAAGATATACTATTACGCCAGTGGTGAACACGATTTCAAATTACTGTCGATAATTACCTTCAGTGATTATGACACACGTCCGAACGCGGAGGACCATTTCGAGCGACATGCATTTAATCCCATTGTAGTACTTCGGAAAAACAATCCGGGTAAACTCATCAGCACCAACGCTGCCGGACTCGGTAAGTCTGAAAGTATCTTTAGCTATAGCTATGATAAATTTGGGTATCCATCCAGGAAAGTTACCACTACATTGGAGAACGACCAGCAATATACTTCTACGATAGACTATGTCTTTGAGGAGTGATTCATTGGTCGTTATCTGTTAATGGTTAATGGTTAATCGTAAGAGGCTTTCCTTCGACATTCGTTGATCAATGTTCCTTGTTCGATATTCAATTTTCGTTAGTCGTTAATTGAAAAAAATCAAGGTGCAGTACTTTTCAGGGTGTCAGTTGGGAACAACTGACACCACTAATTCGTTAGTGGTTATCCGTTGATCGTAAGCAGCAATACTTTTGGATTTTCCGTCTTCCTGTCTTTATACTTCAACATTCGTTAATCGATATTCCTTGTTCGATATTCAGTTGCCTTGTCCGTTATTCGTTAACAGTCATTCGTTAATCGCAAATGCTTTCGGACTTTCCGTCTTCCGGTCTTTGTACTTCGACATTCGTTGATCAGTGTTCCTTGTTCGATATTCAATTGTGTTACTCGTTAACGGTTATGCGTTAATCGTAACAATCGGGAGTATACTTTCGATCTTTCCGATTAACTATTAACGGATAACTGTTAACTACCAACGACTAACGGTTAACAAATAACAACTATCTTGCGCCCATGGTAAAAAGGATTTTGCGCATTGTAGTCATAACGATTATTTCCCTGGTAGCGCTGATAGGTTTATTTCTTTTGGTGAGTATAAAACCACTGAGTCGCACGCAGGCGCAGGATACACCCGAGTATGCTGCCATGATGCAACGGCTGGACAGTCTGCAGCCAACTTCAGGTAAAGGCTCACATGATTTTGTGGTGGGGTTTGCCAAAGAAAACATGACTCCGTCACACCCTATATCCTTGGCAGGGTATGGCAACCGGTTGGGTAAGCCTTATACTTCAGTACGAGATTCGATCTATGTGCGCGCTATGGTAGTGGATAATGGTATACATCGCGTGGCTATTGTCAGTGCCGATCTGCTCATCATTCCACCAACGGTAACCCTACAGCTCGAAAAGAAACTTCCCGCTATAGGCTTCTCGATCAATAATACTTTTCTAGGGGCGATCCATACGCACAACAGCATTGGTAATTGGGGCGAGGGTGCTATAGGCATTATGTATGGCGACTACGAGGATTCCATTGTAAACTTTATTGCCAATAAAATTATTCGATGTATAGCAAAAGCTTCCGCTAATGGTATACCGGCATCCATTCACTCCGGTTCTGTTTCTGTGCCGGCTGCTGTGCGCAACCGACTTATTGATACCGGCAGTGTTGATTCGCTGCTTCGCGTGGTAGAAGTAAAACGACAAGACAGCTCGCGTCTTATACTCATGAGCTATACAGCCCACGCTACCTGTTTGTTCTCGCGCGATTTGAAGTTATCGCGCGATTACCCCGGAGAACTGGTAGATGGGATGGAAGCAAACGGATATACCTTTGCTATGTTTATGGCAGGTGCGGTGGGAAGTCATCGCTGCAATCCTCCGGAGTATGGTGAATCGTGTATCGACTGGATGGCCGATACGGTGCGCGGTACATACCTGGCCAAACACCCGGTACTTACACCTGTGACTGATTCTTCGCTTTCTATGATGCGTATACCCCTGGCGTTACCACCTTCAGAAGCAAAGATCACCAAAGACTGGCAGCTGCGTCCGTGGTTATTCAAAGCGGCCTTTGGTCAATATCAAACCTATCTGACAGCGCTGCGCATCGGCCACCTGGTAATGATCGGTACACCGTGTGACTACTCCGGACAATTAACTGCTCCGCTGGATTCACTCGCTGCGAAAGAAGGTGCACAGGTAATGGTAACCAGTTTTAACGGAGGCTATATCGGGTATATTACGGCCGATCAGTATTACGATCGCGATCATTACGAAACGCGATTAATGAACTGGTATGGTCCGGGCAACGGCGATTACCTGACTACCTGCCTGCTAAAGCTGATTCATAAAATAGATGAGGAACAACCATCAGTCACCCGGTAATATATACCTATATATTGTAATCTATATACCTGAAAATATACCTGTCGATTAATACTATACGCATTCATGTATCCGGTTCTTGAAATTCTGCCAGCATTAAAAGAAAAGCTCGCGGCTCACAACGTGGTAATTTTGCAGGCTCCTCCCGGTGCCGGTAAATCTACGGTGCTGCCATTGGAGCTGATGGATGAACCGTGGCTGCAGGGAAAAAAGATTGTAATGCTGGAGCCGCGCAGACTCGCTGCTAAATCGGTAGCCCAGCGCATGGCTAACCTGCGTGACGAAGATATAGGGGAGAAGATCGGATATCGTGTTCGCTTTGATACACGCGTGAGTAAACAAACACAAATCGAAGTAGTAACAGAAGGTATATTAACACGCATGCTGCAATCCGATAACAGTCTGGAAGATACGGGGCTGGTGATCTTCGATGAGTTTCACGAACGAAGCTTGCATGCTGATCTGGCTCTTGCGTTGTGTTTGCAGGCGCAGCAATTGCTTCGCGATGATCTGCGTATACTCATCATGTCGGCTACGCTGGATGGTGAACATCTTTCTTCGTTGTTAAAGGCACCCCTGGTAACCTCTTCGGGTAAACAATTCCCGGTAGCCCTGCGATACCTGGACGATGATGTATATACTCCATTGCCCGTTCGCATGGTAAAGGCTATACGAAAAGCCATACGCGAAGAAGAGGGAGATATACTCGTGTTTCTGCCGGGCGCAGGAGAGATTGTTCGTGTACAGCAGCAGTTGGAGGATGAAGGTATAGATGCCGGTATATATCCGCTCTATGGCGACCTCTCTTTTCAGAAACAGCAGGAGGCGATTATGCCACATCCGCAGGGAATGCGCAAGATCGTGCTCGCTACATCTATAGCCGAAACATCCCTTACCATCGAAGGTATACGGATAGTAATTGATAGTGGCCTGGCACGTGTGCCGAAATTTGACCCGCGCAGCGGACTCACACGACTGGATACGGTACGTGTTACACGCGATGCTGCAGACCAGCGTGCCGGTCGTGCGGGGCGTCTTGCTCCCGGTATATGCTATAGGTTGTGGAGTGAATCCGTGCATGCAACGCTTATAGCGAATCGCACGCCTGAAATACTGGAAGCTGATCTGGCACCACTCATGCTGGAACTTGGCCAATGGGGTGTAAATGATATTCGAGAGCTCACGTGGGTAACCATACCACCGGCCGGTTCTGTAAACCAGGCGAAAGAATTATTGCAGCAACTCAATGCGATTGATGAAGGTCGCATTACGCAACGTGGTAAAGAAATGCTGAAGCTGCCCACGCATCCGCGTATAGCCCAC
>NZ_DATCSD010000212.1:0-3383 GCF_036568665.1 Ohtaekwangia sp.
GAGCAGGCGCAAAAAATAACTGTTCTCAAATCGCTGGTAGATGGTCAGGATAAAATTCTGGCCATGTACCGCGAGCAGAAGAAGTAAAAAGGTATCTATAGCAGATACATTACCGTACTCAAAAGGCTGACGTTAGCAGGATATAGTTCATCCTCAGCCGTAATCAATTTAATGCCGCCTAAAAGAAGATAATTAGACTTGAGATCAAAGAATGTCTGCATTTTATAGTCAAAAAAATTGACAATACGGTTTATTTGGCTTTACTTGAAGCATTAAATTTCAAATTATGGAAGACGTTATCTACAATGCAGAATTAGTGATTCAGCTACAGACTATTCGTAAAGCGACCGAACAATTTTCAAAAGAAGACAGATTTAAATCAGCCGACCAATTAATTGCTGAAATAGACATCATTAAGAGTCTGCTTGATCACACGAGAAACTATGTAACCAAAACGACCGATAGTATACTTTAATCAAACATCCTGTTATGCGCAATATTATTCGACTGGTTGATGCTGCGTGGGAGCACGTCAGAATGTTTTTTGTCCAATGTTGTTTGTTTCAAAGCAGAGATAATCTGGACAAACTGTTTGGTGTACTGATGTGGGGGTGTATTGCATTGCTGACGTTTTCACTGCTTGGCCTGATAAATAGTATTAAACTTTAAAACCGCGCGAGCTAACTATACAGCCCTTCCTAACGCGTTTCCTTACAATGGAAAAGCGAGTGATGTGGATACTTCTGATAGCAATCCTGTTATCATCCACAGTCTAACCCCGGTAATGCGTCTTGCATTACCGGGCTCTTAATATATACCTATGTGTGTCTGCATATAAATTACCTATCTAATTATCAATAAAGACTATAAAGCAACCCTGCGTTGCCTGAAACCACGTTATTCAGTAATTTGTTGTTGAATCATTATGAATAGTAATCCTCGACCTGTCAGCCATGCTGCCCTAAAAAGGGCTCTCAAAGAAAGTATTAACATCCTAAAATCTTGCGCTGACACCCTTCATTATGTTGATAACCCCAAATTGGAAAAGCATACCATGGCAGTTACATATTGCTACCAAAACTGTAAACGGGCACTTGCCATCCTTGAGAACAACCCGGAAGAATTACACGCGTTCGCATCTTTTTTTGTGATGTCCTGTGAAAAATGTGTAGCACGTTGTAAACAAATCGATCTTGATATATTCCGAAAAAGCGGTCATCGTTCTGGAAGATTGCATTGGGGAGTTTTGATATTCTCTTCCGGGAGCGCTCTCGAATTCAAACTACCCAAGTGCAGATAAGGTGTTTTCAAGCAGAATAAAATCCTGTAAAGGATTTTCAGGATTTAGAAATACAGAATAAATTACGTGTAATAAAAGGCAGGACTAACCGAGTTGAGAGTGTAAAGTAAAATCAGGACGAGACAATGTAAGGAAATTCGGCAAGGTCACTGTCTTGTCGCAAAACACCCTTTTCAACTACCTGCCAACTATCCGCCAACTGTAGCCAACTCCCTTTAACCATCCGTCAACTCAATTCCAACTCCCCGTCAACTCAATTTTGATGTGACCTTTACTGTGACCTTTTACTTGTTTTATAGTAACCTAGCCTGAAAGACAACTCGTTTTTAGGGATGAGGAAATCTGGTGAAGAGTAATATTTCTCCCGGGATGAAAAATTTCCATGTGCAAAAGCATTAAAATTTACTAGGGGTAAACATCCCAATCTGTGGCAGATTAAGCCGGACAGCGGCTGGTAGTTTTTTACTACGGAAATAGTAAAAATATACTATTCAAAAGGGATAGACCACTTCTTGCAAGGCAGATTAAAACCTTTAAAATAATGCAGTTTAAGCGATTTTGTCTAAAGGCGTGGTCAGCGCTGACAAAACAGTTTTCATACCCCAATCTAAGAGGAAGATTTGGTCACCCGGACTATAACATTCTATACCAATACGCTGTAAGTAATAGGGTTAACCCGTTTGGCAGTCTACTATATCTATACTATATCTTTGTATCACGATTTTACAACACCACGTTTTCACTCACGAAAAAATTTTTTCCCTACAGTTTTCTGAGTACCGCATTTATGTCATTTCACACTCATCAATGGAAATCTGACTTAACATAAAAGAACATCAATGAAAACATGGACGCTAAAAGCGGCGAACACAAAACAACTCGCTGCCTTCTATGGTGTAGACCGCAGGTCAATGGCAACTTTAATCAATTCCTATCAGCCTAACATCGGTAAGCGAACCGGCTATTTCTGGAGCGTTGACCAAGTATTACTGATATTTAAGTTCCTCGGGCCGCCACCCCTTGTGCGCGTGATATAGTATAGTCACAAGCGCTCTTAAGACGATACATATTTCCTGAACTCGTTTGTTCTGTATACACGTACGTATATACTGGTTCATATACCAGTATATATCGATTCGAGTTCCATTTTGGAAATGTGTCTAATCCGACAATTGTGTACAAATTCAGGCCATTGTGTACAAGTTCAGCCCATTGTGTACAGATTCAGCCCATTGTGTACAAATCGCGGTCATCGTGTCGGCGCACTGTTATACCTTTCGAAAAAAATAAAACCAAAAAAAGTATATATATGAAAACTTGGAGAATCCAGCCTTGCACATCCAAAACACTGGCAGCTCTTTATGGAGTTACAGAAAAAGCATTCAGAACGCAGCTCAAACCTCTTGAAGGTAAGATCGGCAAAAAGCACGGATACCTATATACGGTAAAACAACTCATGATAATCTTTGATGAGTACTGTACACCTGCCGGTATAGAAATCATTTATCCAGACGCTATACCGGTTCGCAAACGAGGCAATGTTTACCGCGGTGCCGGGAATCACAGTGATGCAGGTGGCCTGATGATATAAGTACGTAATGCGGGGAGTTTTGCATCGCGTCAGCCAGAGAAAGCAGAAGTAAAAGACAGATTTGCCTACAAATACGAGCAAATGATGAGCAACTATCTATATATGGATGAACTTGGTGACATTGTCAAACAGCGTCCGGAGATCACCTATAATAACACACGTACATATTCCAATGGAAGTAAAGCACCTGATGGAATAGAGATACGTTTTGGCACTGTTCGTCCAACACCTGAAGTGCGAGAGCTGCTAAAGAATCATGGCTTTAAGTTTTCCGAGAAACAAACGATGTGGTATGCTTTTGACAATGCAAAGTCGCGCGAGCTTGTCAAGCAGTTTGAAGAAAACGAAGTTGATGTTGATAATACTCAGTATGAAAAACGAAATTTCTGGGTTCGTGTTAAAAGCCTGGCAGAATTTGAAAAGTTACGCGAGCGGACAGAATTCTATGTTACTGTAGATACACCAAAAAACTTCTATAGTAAATCTTTCTTG
>NZ_DATCSD010000213.1:0-3591 GCF_036568665.1 Ohtaekwangia sp.
GGTATAAATGCAGCAGTACTGTTTTTCACGGAAGGATCTGCATCTTTCAGAATGGTGTTCAGTTTTTCCTTTAATGCATTAGCACGTTCTGTGTCGTGTAGCTGTTGAGCAGCCTGCCATTCACCTTTTAGGGAGTGAATACGACCGGGTGAATACTTAAGTGCCGCTTCATAATGTTTAAGAGCTTCCTGCGGCTTGTTGTTGGCCAGGAAAAAATCGCCTATATATTCGTTGGCGGGTTTGATAACAACCGGTGGTCCAATGTGCGGACTGGTTTCTTTTTCTACAGCGGCCAGGAAGAATTTTTCGGCCGCAGCCAGATCATTTCGCAACCACGCATCCATGCCCTTTACTTCAAGCATCATCAAGGCCGATAGCCTGATCTCTCCTTTGGTAGGCACTTTATCCTTCAGGGGTTTTACACCGCATACAGTAATGTTATCGCTGGTAGCAAGACGTTGCTCGCTATAGGTTTGATCTTTTTCCATTTCAGCAATAATGGGAGGAAGCGCAGCCTGGTCTTTGCGATGAAAAGCTTTCGAAGCATTGATCCACCGGTTGGCACTGCGAAAAAGAAACTGCATGTCATCTGTATTTACCGGTATATCTGCGAGTGAATCAGTCCACTGATCCGTTTCTTCGAGATACTGTCCTTTCATTACCATCAGATGAAATCGTGCTTCGGTGCTGGGCAGCTCGCGGGTATAGCGAATCTGTTCGCGCAAGGTATTATAAGCCTTGCTGAATTGTCCGCGCTGCAAATAACCATATTGCAGCCAAAGATGTGTATGATACGACAGGTCATCGTTGGTAAGTCTTTGCTTTTGTACTTTATCGATACTCGCCTGCCAGGCTACTTCATTGGAAGAAACTACGCGATCCCACATGCCGAGCGCCAGGTATATATGCGAAGGCATGTGCAGGGCGTGTGCCGAATAACTGGCTTCAACGGCATAGCTATGCGCAGCTTCCAATGCACGGTCTGCCAGGTCGGGGTGATCATCGGCATGAATAAGATAATGCAATGCACCCGGGTGACGCGGATTTTCTTTTAGTATAGCT
The DNA here is from genome assembly GCF_036568665.1 of Ohtaekwangia sp. Taxonomy (GTDB): domain Bacteria; phylum Bacteroidota; class Bacteroidia; order Cytophagales; family Cyclobacteriaceae; genus Ohtaekwangia. The sequence continues at coordinate 1,063 of NZ_DATCSD010000213.1, forward strand.
TTTACAATCTCGGCACTCTTGTCGTTGAGGCTATCCGCCAGGCTCCAGCTTTTTTTAGTAGCCAGCAACGCCAGCGCATAGAAGGCGGCCGCTTCATGATTGCCCGGATTGTTAGTATATACCTCTTGCATCTGCACGGCATACGCTTTGTCGCGATCGGGTTTGGACGGGCCTTCTTCGAAGAGAACATTGATAGCCTGTATAAATCCTTTTTCCATAGGCGTGGCCGCTTTGGCAACACGTTCTTCAGCGGTAGGTGCTAAACGTTTTAAAGCCGCGCGTGATTTATCGATGTCCAGGTCGCCCCATACCGTGTGGTTATAGGTCATTGCTTCGCCCCAATAAGCCATCGTAAATGCAGAGTCTTTGTGCTGTGCTTCGCGAAAGCTTGCAGCCGCTTCTTCGTATTCAAAGTTGTGAAGCAGTAAGAGACCTTTTTGAAAATCGGGCATCGCCTCTGCACTTCCGGTAACATCAAACGGCAATACCGGAAGGCTCGCTATATCTTCGTGGGATTTTGATGCGCACGCCAGGAGAAACATCAGCCCGATATAGCAAAAGGAAATTCTCATGATGGTTGGTATTAAAATGTAATTTCGTCATTAGTAAGAGAGTGTGTAGGGAAGATCGGATCATACCGATATCGGAGTGCAGGCCACGCCATTGCTTGCCGGGACGACAATCACTATCCGGATGAGTAAGGTTGCTGTTGTATATACATGACGAGAGGGTTTAAATTACAACGTGCAAAGCGCTGCCCACAAAAGAAATTCCTGTACATCACCGCGCTCTGCTAAGATAACGTTTAACCAGTAATTTTATATTGTAAAAAAACGACAATCTATCCCATAATCATGTGAAGTTTTCAATAGTCTCACTATCGCGATGGCTTGTTGCGGGGAACTGTTCATCGTGGCTAAAGATTATCCCGTTACCACTATCAATCGAAATGTAGTATATATTTGATGCTGTAAATGAAAAACATTCCCATACGATATCTTTCCGGAGCACAGGCAGAACTGAATCATTCAGAGAATTTCAATATACGTGATCTGCAAAAGGTAACAGGAGGCAAGGACATGGTTCAGGAATTGCACCGGCATGATTTCAACTATATTCTTGTTGTAAAAAAGGGAGGTGGTAAGCACACGATAGATTTTACGGCTTATCCCGTTGCTGATCATTCCGTTTTCTTTATGCGCCCCGGGCAGGTACATCAACTTATGCTGACAGGTAAGAGCACCGGGTATTTACTGGGATTTAAAACTGATTTCTATGCCGCGCATAACCCTGTAGCGAATCAATTGTTGCGTAAGGCCGGCAGTATAAATTTCTATAAACTGGATGCTGGCAGATTTAAGAAACTGATTCCTATAACGAGCTATATTTTGCAGGAATATACCGATAAGCAGCAAGGCTACCAGGAAGTTATTAAAGCAAACCTGAATATTCTTTTTGTTGAGCTTACGCGACAGAGAGAAAAAGCTTCTTCGAACAATGCTAATCTATATACCCAGGAGCGACTGGAGAAATTTCTGGAACTACTGGACGCAAACATTTCCAAGCATAAGCAAGTAGCCTACTATGCCGATGCGCTCAATCTTTCTTCTTATCAATTGAATGCTATTACGCGGGCTGCGTTGGGTAAAACATGTTCAGATCTTATTACAGAATATATACTGCTGGAAGCCAAACGATATTTACTGGCAACACCTAACCAGGTGAGCCAGGTTGCCTACCAGTTAGGGTATGAAGATGTATCTTATTTTATCCGCTTCTTTAAAAAACATACCGGGTATTCGCCCGAAGCATTCCGGCAGAATTTTAAATAAGTCCTATCGAACTGCACGGTTGTCCTATCCTGTACTTTCTGCAGCAGCTACTTTTGTAATAACAAAATGGATTATAAAAGTAGTTATCGTATATGAAAACAAAAGCAAAATTAATTGTGTCGTTAAAGATATGGACAGTGATCTATCCGTCCATTACACTGTTTCTTTTTCTGTTTGGAGAAGCCTTGTCTGCATTGCCGCTATACCAGCGAACATTCCTGCTCACCATATCGCTGGTACCCTGGATTGTATTTGTGGGAGTACCATTGGTTGATGCGTTTATTCGTCTGTTACCTTTTAAAAAGGAATAGTGATTTTTATACTATATAGTCAGGTGCGCCTTGTATAGACGCACTTGCTTCTTTATTTCTGTGATTGTATAAAATATACCTGAATGAACGATACTGAATTTTTTGATGCCATTATAATAGGAGGAAGCTATTCAGGACTCGCAGCTGGTATGGCGCTTGGCCGGGCACTGCGACAAGTCTTAATTATTGATAGTGGTTTCCCCGGCAACCGGCAAACACCGCACTCGCATAACTTTCTTACACAGGATGGAAAAACGCCCGGTGAAATTGCCACACTTGCCCGGCAGCAGGTGGAGAGATATAGCACGGTAACATTCCTGAAAGGTATAGCAACAAAAGGAATAAGAACAGCGGCAGGTTTTGAAATACAGACAGCGGCAGGTGAA
>NZ_DATCSD010000214.1:0-32168 GCF_036568665.1 Ohtaekwangia sp.
TTACTCATCATTGAATCGGCTTCACCGGTAGAAACCGTAAAACGTTATCGTAATCAGCTGGGACAACTGCTTGAACATTCGCCCTATTGCGAGCGTGATATACGTCCGCCACATGAGCTTGTTACCGATTCATCGCGAGGAGAATTTTTGATGAAGATCAAGAAGCAGGGATACCTTCATCAGTATATATATGATTACAGTCCGCTGGACCTGGTAGGGTGGGATGGATTTCTATGGCCGTACGCTTTTTCTATTCACGATTTCGAACCCATCACAGGTCGCGTACATCAGCCACCTCCGGTACATCAAACATTCCAGGCGCATAACTTTGTGATCTGCTCTTTTGTGCCACGCCTTTTTGATTATCACCCATTGGCTATACCAGCTCCGTATAACCATAGCAACATCGATTCAGATGAAGTGCTATACTATGCCGAAGGGAATTTTATGAGTCGCAGAGGAATTGAACGCGGTTCGTTTACCCTTCATCCCGGAGGATTACCGCATGGCCCGCATCCCGGCACTGTTGAAAAGAGTATAGGCGCAAAAGAGACGCACGAACTGGCGGTGATGATCGATACATTTCACCCCCTATATCTCTCAACGGATGCGCTGGAGTTTGTAGACAAGAATTACCCGATGAGTTGGACAGACGATAGCGCGGGAGGTTATCACGAGGTAAATACTCCCTGAAACTTAACTGAAATATACCCTGCTATACCTGGTTTTTAGCTTTTTTAACCCAAATATTACCACCGTGTTGTATTACTGTTAATAGCCGGTATAACAATTGAACATCCGGTATCTGATTTACGTTATTTGTATTGTCAAACAACCACTACATGTATGACAACCACTAATCAAAAAAATCAGATCCTCGAGTCACTGAACTCGCTCGATCAGGTACAAACAGAGAAAGTGTTGGAGTATATACAAGGGCTCCGCTATACTTCTCTCGATGAAGCCTCTTATCAGAAATTTAAACGCGAAGCGCTGAAGGAAATTCGCCAGGCGCTCGGTAAAGGCCGCAAGCTCAGACCGTCTTTCTAAAGACAGTATAGCAAGCCGGTTTTAGTATCCAACCGCGTTTGGATGGTTCCTTCTTTCGGTTGATGTGGCTCCCACATCGAACATAATCTTATACTCTCTGCAGTAAGCTGGTAATCGTTATCTGTTGCAAAAAAACAGCAGTCTTAATTATACTTTACATAGTTCTCCCACTTATCCAGTACATCTACAAAGTCTTGCGGGAGATCAGAATCAAACTGTAAGAACTGTTTTGTTGCCGGGTGTATAAATCCCAATGTTTTAGCATGCAGAGCCTGCCGGGGAATTATCTGAAAACAATTCTCAACAAACTGTTTATACTTCGAGAAGGATGTTCCTTTCAGAATTTCATTGCCACCATACATCGCATCGTTAAACAATGGATGCCCCAGGTATTTCATGTGTGCCCGTATCTGGTGGGTGCGTCCTGTTTCCAGTTTACACTCAATCAATGAAACATAGCGCAGGTCGCGCAACAGGTTATAGTGTGTAACTGCATGCCGGCCCATATCGCCATTGGGAAATGCAGTAGTAACGCGCCTGTCTCTCAAACTACGCCCTACATGTATATTAATCGTTCCTGACGGAGGCTCTGGTATACCCCACACCAATGCGTTATAGGTACGCTCGATGGTGTGATCAAAGAATTGCTTGGCCAATCCGCTCAGACTAATTTCATCTTTCGCTATCACCAGCAAACCGGAAGTATCTTTATCAATGCGATGCACAAGTCCCGGTCTTCCTTCATTGCCTTGCATCTGCGGCAGATTCTGAAAGTGATAAGCCAGTGCATTTACCACGGTGCCGCTCCAGTTCTGATAGGCCGGATGTACTACCATGCCTGCAGGCTTGTTAATCACCAATAGATGTTCATCTTCAAAGACTATATTCAGTGGTATATTTTCAGGAATAATATCCGTATCGCGCGGAGGCTCGGGTAAAGAAACCGTAATGATATCGTTGGGGTGAATTTTATAATTAGGCTTGATTGCCTTATCATTCACTTTCACAAACCCGTCATGTATACCCGTCTGTATCTTGGTACGTGTAACGTTGGGCAGGCGATCCATCAAAAATTTATCGATACGAAGCAGGCTTTGTTTAGGATCCGCTACAATGCGATGGTGCTCGAACAATTCATCATCGTCATCGGGGAGTATATCTGCGTCACGCATGGGCGCTCTTCTGTTTTTTTCGTTTGAAATGATATTCGTTGAGGATAGCGGCTTCATTCAGAATGTGACGCAACGTTTCTTCATTTTCCTCCAGTTCTGCTACGCTGTGAAAGGTAATGGATCTTACGTGCTTACGTCCTCTGGCTTCCAGCAGACCTTCTTCGTTGGAAAGTTCGTTGCCTCTCGCGAAGCCTATATCTATACCTTCTCCTACCGGATTAAAGTAACACAACGGTCCGTAAAAGTAGAAGTAAGGAATCTTATTGCTGATCTTTTGCTGTACGTGTGCACCCAGGTCCATAACCCATGCGCGGAAGATCGTCATGATCTCACGATGCGGATCTCTTGCTTCTGCTATAAAGTGCGATACAGTCATAATACAAAAATACGTTCCTTTTTACTTACATCCTGCATCTCTACACGATTTGCTATAAAGCGTGTTTACGTGAACATATCCGAAACCGGGCCTGACTTGTGTTGTGATTATAAAAAATACTACCTGAATAAAGACAGGTGAGTGACGAGTTTCTTGCTCTTGCATCTAATGAAGCACAGGTACTCTCTTAAAAAAATTTGAGGCGATATCTGAAAAACTTATACCACAGGAGAACCAAGATTTACAGATTGATGTTCTCCCCAAACACCGTCTCATCGCTCTATGGTTTTTGCTGACGATATACGGAAGACGATACTGAAGCTTGCTGAAGAGCGGGGTTCAGAAAAAACGTTTGAACCATCCGATGTGGCCAGAGCGATAGACCAGCAGAACTGGCACTCATTGATAGACCAGGTTGAATTGGTAGCCAGCACCCTGATCCGGGAAGGAAAAATAATCGCGATGCAGAGCAAAGGTCCTGTGCAATTCAGAAAAAATAAGCGCGCGTAGTCACCCACTTTCATTCTCCCTTTAATAATTTTTTTACGATTTAATAACACGTCTGCTTTTGCGCTCTTGAAGCAAAATAGAAATTTTACTTCCTGAAAAGCTGTGGAGCAGGAGCGAGACGATAGCGTATATAGGGCTCAAAATGTAGCATCAGCCACAGATGCCACAATACATGTTGCAACGCAACAACAGAAGCCTGTGAGAAAATTCTTTCAACGAAAAAGAATCTTTACTTCCATTATACTCTTTCTCTCGGCAGGCATCGCCATCTTTCTGTTGGGTAAATATACCGAGTACAGATCCTATCATGTTACCTTCCAGGAGAAGCACACCTTGCCGGGGCAGCAAACTATATTCACCCTGTCAGACGGTTCTATTGTTGAGCTCCACAATGAAGCGACACTCCGCTATCCGGAAGAGTTTAAGGGATTCAGGCGCGAGGTATATCTGCAAGGCGAAGCAACTTTTGAAATAGAAAGGGATTCGTTACGCCCCTTTACCATTCACACCCATGAGTTTCGTACTACAGGCATCGGCACTTCGCTGAACATAAAAACCACCGCAGATATTATTACCGTTAGCGTGGCGAAAGGAATAGCGCACGTGGAGGCGGGAGATAACATGCAGATTGTTCTGCCCAAAGAAAAGATCAGCTATTCGCGCATTACCAAAAAAATGATCAAGGCCAATGTTGATACTACACACGAATTTGCTTCGCGCTAGTGTAGCTGATCAGGTCGGTGTGTTTAATAAAAAATATAACGTGAACTCAGCACCTTCCATAACCTTACCGTGAGCCGTTACAAAACCAGAGTGGTTTGTCATAATTCGTTTTACAATAGCCAGCCCTATACCTTTTCCTTCATACACTGATTCCTGTGGGTGCAGCCGTTGAAAGAGATTAAACATTTTATCGGAAAACTCATTATCGAAGCCTATACCATTATCGCGTATAATGATTTTAGTATACCGTACATTATCATACTTGATCTTGAATTTCTCATTCATCTCAGCCGGTGTAGCATCCTGTGTAATAATAAAAATAACCGGAGCTATACCATCCCGCGAAAACTTCAATGAGTTATCCAGCAGAGCGTGAAAGAGAAGCTGCAACTGCTCCCTATAGCCGGGTATAGTGGGTAACTTTAAATCAATGGATAGTTTGGCATCTTTCGCTGCAAACTGTTCCTCCAATTGTTTCTGCACATCTTCCAGCACTTCCTTCAGGGACACTGGTTGCATGACTTCTTTTATACCCACCAGCTTGGTAACATTTATCAGGTCTTCTACCAACCCCTGCATGCGAGTGGATGCGTGCTGCAACCTACCCACTACACGCTGCGCATCTGCCGGCATTTGATTGGCATACTTTACACTGAGCATGTCGCTGAATGTAAGAATTTTTCGCAACGGCTCCTGCAGATCGTGCGATGCAGCAAAGGTGATCTGCTCTAACTCCGAATTAGTCTGATCGAGTTCTGTTATCTTTTGCTCAAGATCGCGCTGATAACGGAATCTCCTCGACAACTCGCGAATGATTAGTAGAAATGTAATAATGAAAATGATAAACGAGAAAGTAAAGATCACCACTGAATAATTAGATGAAGATGTTTCATACGAATCCATCACTTTACGCCTGATCGCCAACAACCGCTGTTCTTCTTTTTCCATATCTTGAAGTATAACAGCACATTCTTCCATTGCCTCTCGCCCTTCCTTCAGTCGCCTTACAAAAATTTTGCGATCTGCCCTGTAAAGTAAAAAGCCATCATCCAGTATATCCAGTCTCTTGGCAATTACATAATTCAGATTGTATAGATTTTTTTGCTGGCGCGTGTTATCTTTTGTTAGTTGCACCACGCGCTTGAAAGATGTTTTTACATCATCGATCATGGCCTTATAGGGCTTAAGAAATATACTGTCTTCTGTGAGTAAATATCCCCGCTGGCTACTCTCAACTTCCTTAAAATAATTCTCCAGATTTTTTAATTCACGAAGTGTTTCATGAGTATGTTCAACCCATGTGATGGAGTAATTATACCGCACCATGCGTGTATAAAAATTAAAAGCTATCCCGAGCAGAATTACCAGCGAAATAATAAAGGCAGCATAGGTTATTGCTACATACTTTCTCATAGAATAGATTAATTTCTACAGGCTGTGCAAATATTTCCACAATATTCCACTGAGTGCACAAATCTTCAACTTTGAAATTTGATCCAAATATTTGATATTCAGTGTATTGAAATTTATCAACCGACCTTCTACAGTTTGGTTTTAGGGTTGCTTAGTATATCTTATTCAAACCAAAACCATTAGCTATGTTACGTCAGAATCTTACGCAAAAGCAGCAGCTAAAAATAAATCCGCAGCAGCTTCAAATGCTTGAACTTTTCCATCTGACAAGCCTTCAACTTGAACAACGAATAAAAAACGAATTAGAAGAAAATCCAATCATAGAGGAAAAGGAAAATTCTGAAGAGATTGAAACGACCAATAGCAAAGAGGAAGTGCAGGAGTTTCAAGACTGGGATGAATACGGCTATGATGATATACCTGATTATAAAACTGAAAACAAACAATACTATCAGCAGGAAGATATGCCCGACAAACCTATAGTGGCGGGCCGCGACTTCAAAGTTGATCTTGCGGAACAACTCTCTGCAGTAAAGCTTTCGGAGATGCACGATTCGTTTGCACAGTTTATCATTGGCAATCTGAATGAGAAAGGATTTCTGGAAACTCCGCTGGAAACATTAGCAGAAGATTTCTCTCTCAAAACCATGCAATGGATAGAAGGCGAAGAAGCTGAAAAGATACTGCATGTAATACAACAGTGCGAGCCGGCAGGTGTAGGCGCACGCGAAATACGCGAGTGTATGATGCTTCAACTAAAGCGTATGAACACAAAACGTCCGGATGTAAAAGCTGCTATTATTATACTGGAACGTTATTATGAAGATCTGAAAGCAAGAAACTTTGAAAAGATCGAGAATGCCTTACAGATAGACGAAGAAGAATTAAGAATGGTGCTTGAGATGATGGGTACACTCAATCTCAATCCTATAGGAAGTACAGAAGAAAAAAGTACGGCCGATACCATCATTCCTGATTTTGTTATTACACATCGTGACGATGGTATGGAAGTAAGACTGGCCAATCAACGTTCTGCCAATCTTGTTATAAGCAACCGTATGAAGGCCATGGTAAAGGAGGCAGAGAAAGGTAAGGATACCCGCACATTTCAATACCTGAAGAGTAAATTAAACTCTGCCGAGTGGTTTGTGAATGCTATCCGCCAGCGTGAAACTACCATGCTCAACGTGATTAATGCTATTGTTCAATATCAGTTTGATTATTTTCAGGATGGCGATAAATCCCAACTGCGGCCAATGATTTTGAAAAATATAGCAGAAATGGCGGGCGTAGATATCTCCACTGTTTCGCGTATTACCTGCAACAAGTACGTGCAGACACCCTTTGGAACGATTTTATTAAAGAGTTTATTCAGCGAAGGAATTGAGAATAAAAGCGGAGCGATAATCAGCAATAAAGTGATCCAAAAAGAAATTGAAGAAGTTATCAAGTGCGAAGACAAGAAGTCGCCCTATTCTGATCAGCAACTTGCTTCACTGCTGGCTACCCGCGGATTTAATATAGCACGAAGAACCGTTACCAAGTACCGCGAGCACCTTCAAATACCCGTTGCACAGATGCGAGCTTTCTGGGCTTAATTTTTTTAAGTAATTATATAGAAGTATAGAGATAGCAATATGGCCGAAAAAATTCTAATTATTGATGACGATAAGGACATGTGCCTTGTTCTTAAGCGCTTTCTCACCAAGCATGGCTTTGAAGCTATAGAAGCAAACAGCGGCAAAAAAGCTTTGGAGATACTGGAAGGTATAAACCCCGATTTAATTCTCTGCGACTTTAAACTGGAAGATATGGATGGCACCACCATCCTGAAAAATATAAAAGAGAAACTTCCGGCAGTTCCTGTTATCATCATTACCGGCTATAGCAATATTAAAACTGCCGTGGAAGTAATGCGGCTCGGGGCCATCGACTATGTAACGAAACCACTGTTGCCCGATGAAATTCTTGTTACTATTAAACGCGCTTTAAAAGAACCACAGCCGATAGTAACACAACCGGCAACACCAGCAGAAAACTCGTACGATAAAGCTGCTGTGTCCAAAAAGAATGAGGTAAACCAAACCTATATTTTCGGTAATAGTCCCGACTTTAAAAATATACTTAACCAGATAGACCTGGTTGGTCCAACCAACTATAGCGTTATCATCTATGGCGAAAGCGGCAGTGGTAAAGAAGCTATAGCACAGGAAATTCATAAACGAAGCAAGCGTGCCGATAAACCTTTTATCGCTATAGATTGTGGTGCATTGTCAAAAGAACTTGCCGGTAGTGAATTGTTCGGTCACGAAAAGGGATCGTTTACCGGAGCAGTAGGCCAGAAGATTGGAAGCTTTGAACTCGCCAATGGAGGAACTATATTATTGGATGAGATTGCCAATCTTCCTTACGATGTGCAGGTATCATTGCTGCGCGTTACTCAGGAAAGAAAAATGAGACGCGTTGGTGGAACAAAAGATATAGACCTTGATGTGCGTATTATTGTTGCCAGTAACGAAAAACTTTGGGATGCTGCCCGCAACGGCAAATTTCGAGAAGATCTATACCATCGCTTTAACGAATTTCAGATCAACGTACCACCACTGCGCGAACGCAAAAACGATGTGATGATCTTTGCACGTCACTTCCTGAACATCACCAACCAGGAGTTGAGCAAGGATGTAAAAGGATTTACTCCCGAAGTGGAAACGATCTTTCAGAATTATGTATGGCATGGCAATTTGCGCGAATTAAAAAATGTTATCAAGCGCGCCACACTGCTTACCGATGGCGATCTAATCGATGTTAAAAGTATTCCTTTCGAAGTTTCTAATTATACCAAGTTGCAATTTGATGCCGGTGCAGAGCAGCCATCATCCGCTATACCATCATCGTATGGAATGGATTCTTCCGGCTTGCCGGCAGCACCATCGTATACCCGTCCCGTTATAAAAGAAACAGGGTTGAAAGGAGCCGGTATAGATGCTGAATATGAAATTATACTCGAAGCACTGAAGCGGGTAAATTTCAACAAAAGCAAGGCTGCCAAACTTTTAAAGATCGATCGTAAAACGCTCTATAATAAAATCAAGCAATACAAGGAACTTAACAACATCGAGTTCCAGCAGGAAGTATGAGTGATTACACGGACTACTTGAGGATGTTGTTCGACTCCGGTGAGAACCGGGATACTTTTGAAGAAAAAATAGCAGAGCTCTTTCCCGCCATCATTTATGTTTTCGATGTTGAAAAGAAGCGACTGAAATTTATCAATAAAAGAGTATCCGATTTTCTGGGGTTCACTTATGATGACTTCCGTGAAGGTAACCTGGATACACTCATTTTCAAAGACGATCTTGAGCTCGTTCAAAAAGAGCTTGAAAAATTTTATACTCTCCCCAACAGCGATTCATATAGCTATAACTGCCGGCTTAATCACAAGCTTGGTCACTGGCGTTACTTCCGCACCATGGGCTCTGTGCTGCGCAGAAAAGAAGATGGCAATGCTGCATCACTGCTTTTTATAGCACAGGATATTACCGAACAACTGAAGAGTGAAGAAGAAATAAAAGCTATACAAGAACTTTTCGATGAAACCGAAGAGCTTCTTCAACTCGGAAGCTGGAGTTATGATATAGCGAAAAAAAAGATTCACTGGACTAATGGTCTATACCGGCTATTCGAATTTGAACGAGCCGAATTACCCATCATAACGCGCGAATTTTATATAGAGTTGGTAACGGCAGAAGATCGCGCGGGCCTTGAAGCTGTTATTAAAACTGCCTATGAAAACCGAACAGGCTTTGAATATGAATATGAAGTAATTACCAAAAATAAAAACCGGAAGATCGTTTCGACCAAAGCAAAAGTAGTGACCGATGCGAGTGGTATACCAGCTAAACTGGTAGGTATGACGCGCGATGTTACACCTTTCAGAAATTTTGAGCGCGATCGCGAACGAAGTATACGCGAACTGAATCGCTCCAACCGCGAGCTGGAAGAGTTTGCCTATGTTGCATCGCATGACTTGCAGGAACCCCTGCGAAAAATTTCAACTTTCAGTGAGCGATTAAAAGCCAAGTTCGCGCAAGAGCTTGGCAAAGAAGGTGCACTATACCTGGAACGTATACTTGCTTCTACCGAGAACATGCGCATTTTAATTGATAACCTGCTGGAGTTCTCGCGCACTACCCGCAGCTCGCGTGCGTTTGAAAAAGTAGATATCAATTCGATTATTGCAATGGTAAAGATGGACCTGGAATTGAAGATCGAAGAAAATAACGCGCAGGTGATTGTTAGATCGCTCCCGAAAATTGAAGCGGTGCCTTCGGAGATGAAGCAGTTGTTCAACAATCTTCTTTCCAACGCTATCAAGTTCAGGAAGCCATTGATTGATCCGGTTATCGAGATCAGGAGTGAAAAAATCAACAAACAGGAAAAAGAAAAATTTCACCTTCCGGCCGACAAGGAATTTGAGAAGATATATATCAAAGACAACGGTATTGGTTTTGAAGAAGAGTATGAAGAACGGATCTTCCAGATATTTCAACGGTTACATGGTAAAGCAGAGTATCCTGGCTCGGGCATCGGACTGGCCATCTGTAAAAAAATTGTAGATAATCATGGTGGTGTAATGTATGCACAAGGTAAATTAGAAACAGGGGCTACGTTTGTTGTTATACTCCCCGAGAAACAAGACTGAAATCCATGTCACAAAACGCACAGGTTACACGCATACTGATTGTTGATGATGATGAAGATGATTTCATCATTACCAGCGACTATATAAAAAGCATTGAGGGGAGCGACTTTACTATTGAATGGTGCTCTACCTACTCGCAGGCCATTGAAGAGATAAGATCATCTGCATACGATCTATACCTGGTAGACTACAGATTGGGTGCCAAGACTGGTCTTGATTTGTTGAAGGAAGCTGTGCGCATGAATTGCGAGCAGCCCATTATACTTCTTACCGGTAAAGGAAATAAAGCGGTTGACCAGGAAGCGATGCAGATTGGGGCAATGGATTACCTGATCAAATCCGAGCTCAATACCGAAAAGCTGGAGCGGAGTATCCGATACTCATTAGAACGCTCTGCTTCACTAAAAGCACTGCGCGCCAATGAAAGAAAGTATCGCAGTATATTTGAACGATCAAAAGATGCGGTATTTATTACCGATGAAGCACTGCGTTTCAAAAATGTTAACAGCGCCACGGCAGAATTGCTGGGCTATACTTCTGACGAACTTTCTTTACTCTCGCTATACGAACTGGTTACAGAAGGTAGAGATGCAATGTTTCAGGGCCTTGAACGATCTGGCGAGATTGATGATGCCGAAATTGTGTTGATCAACAAACAAGGCGAAAAAAAATATTGTATACTCTCCGCCACAAAAGAAACTGATGATACAGGTGCAATATATGTGCAAGGTATCATTCACGATATAACTAATCTGAAACGTGCAGAGAAAGCAGCCTTGCAAGCCGAAAAGCTGGCTGCAACGGGAAGGCTGGTGCGCACACTGGCGCATGAAGTGCGAAACCCGCTGAACAATATTCAAATGTCGGTTGAACAACTTATACCGGTGAACCAATCATCGGAAGATGCTTTGTTCCTGGAAATTATTCAGCGCAACTGCAAACGCATCAACGATCTTATTACAGAATTACTTAACTCTGCCCGGCCATCGGAGATGGCATTCAAAAAAACTGCCATTCAGGTTACGCTTGATGAAAGTATAAGTGCTGCCCTTGATAGAATTACATTGCAACACATCAACATGCATGTGCGCTATCCCGAAGATCCGTGCTATATACAGGCCGACACAGATAAATTGAAAGTTGCCTTTCTCAATATCATTATCAATGCGGTAGAAGCCATGAAAGACATACAGGGAGAATTGCTCGTTGCCGTTAAACCGGGCAGATCGATACATACCGTAGAGATCACCGACAATGGCTGTGGTATATCTACCGAAAATATATCCAAACTGTTTGAGCCCTACTTTACCTCCAAGCGAAACGGCATGGGCCTTGGGCTTGCTGCCACACTAAATATACTCCAGGCGCACAAAGCTCACATCGATGTAAAATCAAAAGAAAACTTCGGCACAACGTTCCTGATTTCTTTTCCGGCTGTTGGTTGATCTATAGCTCAGCCGAAATGCTTCGATCATGACGCGCACGTTAGTACATCCTTCTGCGTAAACTATATCTATACTACAATTACTTTTCCAGAGTATCATGGATATCATCTCCCGTATGCTCCGGATGGTTTACTATATTTCGTTGTTCGTCTTCGTTAACGCGCGGTTGCTTTTCCCATCCTTCACTGTTGGCAGGTTGCTCCGGCTGTTGCGATGATTGTAGGGCCTCTGTTTTTTCTTCCTGCGCAATATCTTTCTTTACATATCGCTCTGGCTGATCCGGGCGACTCCGTTGCTGTTTTCTCTTTTTTACCTGGTGTCGTTTACCTTTCACTTGCTTTTCCATAATGAAACCATTTCCTGAAAAGTAAAAAATAGAGTGCCTGCTCAAGTGAAACGTATTCGCAAGGATGTTTATCGGCAGTGGCGTATATTCTACAGATTACTACACTGCGAAAGCTGTTGATGAACTATACCAACAGAAATGAATGTTTATATTTGAGTAATGATATACAAGCCGATGAAAGATTTTATACTGGTTGCGGAAGATGATGCGGACGATCGCTATCTGATGCAAACCGCCTTTGATGAAAAAGGATACAAAGACAAGATTGAATTTGTAGAGAATGGCATAGAGTTGATCAAGTTTCTCGAATCAGTAAACAATGCTCAATATCCCGGGTTTATTCTGCTTGATCTGAATATGCCGAAGAAAGACGGACGCGAAGTACTGAAGGAGATAAAGCAACATCCTGTTTTTAAAAAGATACCGGTCATTGTATTTACCACTACCAAGAATGAGGCCGAAATAAAACGCTGTTATGAACTTGGTGCCAATACCTATATTGTTAAACCCACCAGTTTTGAATCGTTGCTAAAAGTTGTGCAGGAAATACGCAATTACTGGTTTCACGTTGCAGCTATACCACTGTAGAGTTATCTATATACTTTCACTGTATATATTATTTTACTGCTTGCCCAGCGCAGTATCTTTCTTTCTCGAACTCATCAATTTTTGCAATAACGGTTTGGCGCTGTACAGGAGATGTGAAGCAACATTTTTTAATATACCGGGTACAAACATTCTTACCAGATTATTTTTAGGGAGTACTTTTCGTGATAGCAGATCAATTGCCAGTGCAGAGCCTGTGCTTACAATAGCATCGTTGCGTGTTTCGCGCGAGGTAATTTTACCCAATACGGAGAGAAATACCATAAGAGGCCGTAACTCTTCCTTTAGTTCTTTTACATCTGTTTTTAGCTGCAGCTTCTGCAACTCCAGGGTAGCACGCAGACGCTCTTTTTCTTCCAGCAATTCTTTATACGTACGAATGCTACTCATAGATCCTTGCTATTAAAAAATTACGAACAACTGGCGCGAGATGTTTTCTATACAACAGAAACACTATAGCAATCAATATACCATATATACCTGCCACTATAAAAAAACCACCCACCATATTATCGATCGCGTGCCCGATCCACCAGCTAAAGCCCAGCCCTGAAAACAACAGCACAAACAACGCGAGAACACTAACTAAAATTACCAGCAAACTCTGCGATGCAATACCTGTAGCCTTATCTGTTGCGCTCAACATAGCCAGCCTGATCTGCGTTTCGAAATAATCGCCCGCATGTTCTACCAGGTTCTCGGTCTTTGTTTTTAATTCTGCCATAACTGACTTTGTCTTAGGGTAAATTTATGGAAGACCCTGCACAACGCCAGGTGCAACGCAGGTTCTATAAGGCACTGCACCTGAAGATGTGCATGAACAATTAACTGAAAGATTCCTTTACTCTGCCAAAGCGTGTCTCGGCATCTGATTTCAGCCCCTTTGCTTCTTTTACAATCTGATCTTTTGCGTGCGATAACTTATCTCTATTACTCATCACCATGTCAGTAAGGTCGCAAGCAAAATCATTAGCTGCTTTCGCTATCTTCTTACGAAGACCACTTCCTTTATCGGGTGCAATAAGTAACCCGATAACTGCACCGGCCGCTGCCGCTCCTAAAATTCCTAAAACGATCTTTCCTTTCTTATTCATAACTATACTTTTTAATACCTGATAATTACTCTGTAAAAAATCGTTCCCACTTTATTGGGTCTAAAATTACCACGACAACCACATGAACATGTTAATATTTTTTCTCTGGTTAGCATAACCTTCTTCTTGGTTTTTAGGTTATGATGAAAATGAGTTACTTGTACTTTCTTACCTGAGCATTTTGTGAAAAAAATTCTAATCATAGATGACGAACAGGACTTATGCTTGCTGCTGAAAACTTACCTGGTGCCACTACAGTATGATGTGCACCTGGCCTTTACATTAAAGGAAGGTATTCAGAAAATTGAAAGCATTTCTCCTGATATAGTTTTCCTGGATAATAATCTTCCGGATGGAATCGGCTGGGATAAGGTAAACTATATCCGGACGCGATTACCGGATACTACTATAAATCTGATGAGCGCTTATCGCGGATTTCCCGAAGAGTTGCATAGCGATACGGCGATTAAATTTTTAGAGAAGCCTATCAGCCTGGTAGCACTGAGACGCTTTCTATAAAGACTCTTCTTTTTTCTTTCTGCGTTCTTCCTTCCGCTGCCTTCTTCGTTCTTTTCGTTTTTCCTTCTTCAATTGTTTATCACTCTTGGGTGCAACGGTATCCTTATCCGTCACAGCTTCAATCCTGATTGTGCCTTCCGTATTTTTTTCGAATGCCTTTATAAAAGCGTTCGAGAATATACTCCAGAGTGCAGGCCATGCAGAAGTTTTTACATCATTTATATTGCCTGATAAAGGTACTCGCGTGGCAAAGCGGTCTTTAGGTTGATTGGTAAATATCTCCGCCAAAAATCCTACGATCGATTCCCACACAAGCTCCAGCGGCCGCTTCTTATCTTTTTCCCAGTTAACTATTTTCAAATCCTCAATAATAGGCTTTACATAGCCTTCTATTTTACCATCCAGCATAGCGAGCTCAGTATATAGATCGAACGTTCCTCGCTCTACGTCAATCTTGGCATACGCCTTAAAGAAATCATTCAGCGCTTTCAGATCAACATCTTCAAACTTCAGATCTATATCCATATCCGGAATCTGCTTCAGCACATTCATCTTCATTTTTACTCCCAGGCGGCCACCTCCCACAGATGTGGCTGTAAAGTGTGCTGTTGAGGGAAGCACCTGTTCATTGTCGGTTGCGTTAGAAAGATTTTCTGCAGAAGCATTTACCTCTGTCATTACCAGGTCAACATGCGGCTTGGTAGTAAAATCATAGAAAGCAATTTTACCGTTTGTAATCGTGAGCCTGTTTATATCTACCGGCATAAGATCTTTAATAGGTTTTGTCCAGTCAACATCCTTACCTGACTGATTTCCTTTACCACCTCCTATAAAATTCAACTCCGGTCTTTCAAATTCTACCTCGCCAACAATAGCACCATCAAATAGTGCAGACCATTCAATGGAAAGATCGAGCACCGGTATATATATAAAAGGGATTTTCTTTTGTCCATCTACTTTAAAAATGCGCAGCTCCTGTACCTGGTATGCTCCGCGGTATAAATGAATATCTACATCTTCAATAGAGCCTGTATAGCCAGGCAATGTTGCCAGCACTTTGTTTACATATTTGGTAACAAAGTAAGGCATAGCAAGACGCACTGCCACCAATATAAGAGCGATTGCTAACGGTATCCATATCTTTTTTGGCACATGCATCATCACTCCTTTCTTCGTTTTCTTTTTTCAACATCTTTTTTAGCGAGCACTTTCACCTGATCTTTATCTGCTTTTACGCGCAATGAAAAAGAAGATTTTAATCCTGAGAACAACGACTTCCACCAATAATTAAAAATGGCTTTCTTACGATCACGATAGAATAAAATAATGCCTGTTTGCTTGCTTCCTGTAACAAACCTGCCCGCATCATTCTTGATAAATGTATTGATAGCAAGGGTGAGTAAATTATTCTTCACAGCTTTGTCTTTCTTCTCTTTATCCTGTTTCAGACCAGTGAGCTTTAAATCTTTATAACTTATATCTACTATACCATCCGAGCGGTAATCATTGAATTTAAAATTGAAATTCAGTTTTGTCATCACGCCCGACTCGACCTGCATCTTTACCTGGGGCTTCAGCATGTCGTTCATTTTCTGCAAGGGAAAATCGCTAAGCGAACCTTTTAACACAGCCGGTTTCTTTGTATTGGAAAATTGACACGTAATAGCCAGTTTTCCGCTTCCCATAAACAAAGCCGATGCCTCCATATAGGGCGCACGCAAGGTTGTATCAGTAGAAATATGAAATATACCGGCCTGCAATTTTTTGAAATATACTGTGCCACTCGAGTCAGCTTCTTCGCCAACTTCTTCGTACGACACAGCGCTATTATAGATGCGAAGCGTATCAAGATTCAGATCGAAGGGCAATTTCTTCAACGCATCTACTGGCAACGGCATATAGGTGCGCTTCGGGAAAGGATAATGTTTATTCCGGTATATATCCAATGCAAAACTGAATTTCAGCAACGAAGCATTTACAAAAGACGAATCGCTCCATTCAAAATCAAGACCTTCAGCTACAAGACCCGTAATCATACCATGAAATCGATCGTCCTCTACGCGCTTACGCCTGGCATGTTCACTTTTTGAATAACGCGGTTTTATCCGCAGCGTATCCAGGTGTATATATTTACGCTCACGGTCAAGATCAAGATGATCAACCTGAAATATATAATATGACTGAACCACCAGCAGTGAATCGGTTTGTACGGCCCCAAAACTCCACGGCACAGGTCCATCATTTACACTAAATCCTGTTACCGCTATACTTCCTCGCAGCGTAAGTGTATCATTGGCGACACTATCCCTTATACGAATAAGAAGATGCTGAACAGAATAATTGTCAACGATAAAAGAAAGATCATTCTTCCGTGTTTCATCTTTTTGGACAGTATCTTTTTTCGAAGAGACGTTCATCAAAACAGAAACACTGTCTATACCAAGTTCTTTCAGATGAACACGCTTATGAAACAGCAATGGCAATAACCGAAGAGAATGAACGTGAAGACCGAAAATTTTCGCGGAGATATTTTTTTCTGCTATAGCAAGTGAGAGTGTATCAACAGTAACGCGATTTCGCCAAAGGCTTAGTTGAAGAGAATCGTATTCAATCGCTATACCTTTTGTTCGAAGTGAAGCAACTTTATCTTTTACCAGGCGATGCAGCAGGCCGGGTAAATATCGATTAGCACTGTATGCTAGTATACTCATCACCACTGCGAGCACCGCCACGATAATGAATACAGTTCGTTTCTTTTTCATATACACCTATACCTGTTACACTTCTCCTGACAGTTGCACAGTAACCATAGCAATTATTGCCGGCACTGTGCATACTGTAAGAAGTTATTGAACAGTGGTTGTTGTTATGAGTTGCCGGCTTCATTTTTTTCGGCCCACTTCTTCATTTTCTTATTGGCATAGATGGCAACTTCCACACGCCTGTTCTGATCGCGACCTGCATCAGAATTATTATCGGCTACGGGTTGCGTTTCTCCATAGCCAATGGTAGTAACACGACTGTTCTTAACATTCTGTGCTTCCAGGTAAGAAGCTACTGATCGTGCTCTTGCCTCCGAAAGCTTTTGATTATAGTCGTCACTTCCGGTGTTATCAGTATGTCCTTCAATAAGAATGTTTGTATCTTCATATTTATTCAAAGTAGCAGCCAGCTCGCGCAAATTGCCTTGTGTAGTAGCATTCAACTGCGAAGAGTTTACATTGAATAATAATCCTGAATTGAACGTGATCTTTATACCTTCACCTACACGTTCTACTTTGGCACCTTCCAAATCGCGTTTCAGTTCTTCTGCCTGTTTATCCATTTGTCTGCCGATCAATGCACCGGCAGCACCACCTACCGTTGCTCCGATAATAGCACCTACGGCTGTGTTTCCTGAACGCGAGCCTATCACGCCTCCTATAGCACCACCAGCACCGGCACCTATAGCACCGCCCTTGGTTGTGTTTGTGGCGTTACATCCCGTCATGATCTGCACGCTCATCGCTACGAACATGAACAATACAGATGCTTTTCCCAGAACTCCACTTTTTACGCTGTTCATAAAAACTCGTTTTAATGTATACTATATCTTATCTTATAATGATGTACAATACTTTTTACTCGTCACGCCCTTCTTATTACACCGAGTAATAAAGAAAGAATAGCCAATACAATCAGGACATGAATCAACCCGGTTGCACTATAAACAAATACTCCTAAAAGCCAGCCGATGATCAGTATCACGGCAATCAGATACAATAATGATCTCATAATAAATGGGGTTTAAAATTTCGAAAGCAGTAGATAAAAAAGCTTGCCATCCAAATAATAAACTGTAGAAAAAGTTGCTGATTACTATGTATTCTCCTATAACTATACCAGCCAATTGCAGATGTGTAGAATTTCTTATACATCACTTCATATATACTTTGCCGGCATTTTGGGGCACAACTTTTACAATGTTGTTCAGGAACAGAATATTTACAGGTATAGCTCATGATCAAAAAGTTTTTACTCAAGCTGGCTGAGATCTATCAATTCGTGGCAAAAGTGCTGCGCGAGATATTCCTTCCTCCTTACGATTGGAAAGAAACTTTGCGACAGTGTTTTATAGCAGGCAACAGGTCGTTGTTCCTGATTGTATTTACTTCCTTCCTCGCAGGAATTGTATTTACGCGACAGTCGCGGCCATCGCTATCTTCTTTTGGTGCAGAGTCGTGGTTGCCTTCGCTGGTATCACAAGCCGTAGTGCGATCGTTGGGCCCGCTTATTACAGGGCTTATCTGTGCAGGTAAATTAGGTTCTAACATGGGAGCAGAGCTTGGCAGTATGCGTGTAACCGAACAGATCGATGCGATGGAAGTATCGGGCACACGACCGTTCTCCTATTTGGTAGCCAGTCGTATAATGGCTGCTACATGTATGCTTCCCTTCCTGGTGGTGTTTGCTGATACGACTGCGTTGCTGGGCTCTTACTTTACAGTTCATTTTATGAACAACTCCAGCTTCAGACTATATTTTAATGATGTAGCAGTATCTGTTACCTATCTCGATATATTTTCTTCTCTTATCAAGGCTGCGTTCTTTGGTTTTGCTATAGGTATAGTAGGATGTTATGCAGGCTATCATGCGGAGCGCGGCACGGCCGGTGTAGGTAAAGCAGCCAATATAGCAGTGGTTGCATCGATGATCCTGATCTTTGTTATTGACCTGTTGAGTCTTCAATTTATTAATCTCTTCAGAAGATGAGCCTGGCACCATTACCATCATCGCCAGCCATACAAACACCTGATAAGAATGGTGTCGTGGTGGAGATACACCACCTGCAAAAATCATTTGGCGATACACCCGTGTTGCGCGATGTAAACCTGGAGCTTCATGAACGTGAAAACCTCGTTATACTCGGCCGCTCCGGCACGGGTAAATCTGTACTCATAAAATGCATGGTGGGTCTTATCATTCCCGATGGAGGTTCTATTCGTATACTGGATTATGATTTGCTCAATCTCTCGTATGAACAAATGAATGAAATGCGCTTGCATGTAGGCTTTTCATTTCAGGGAAGTGCGCTATATGATTCAATGAGCGTGCGCGAAAACCTGGAATTTCCATTAAAACGAAATCTGGGTATATCCCGACAGCGAGAACTCAATGAACGTGTAATGAATGCGTTGCAAGATGTAGGGCTCGAAGATGCTGCCGACAAAATGCCGGCTGAGCTCTCCGGTGGTATGAAAAAACGGATCGGCATTGCACGCACACTTATACTCAACCCGAAGATCATGCTATACGATGAACCTACTGCCGGGCTCGACCCCATCACTTCCATCGAGATCAATGAACTGATCATAAAAGTGCGCGACAAGTATAAAACTTCTTCCATCATTATCACGCACGACATCAGCAGTGCGCGCCATACATCCGACAGAGTCATTGCCCTGGTGGACGGCTATAGTAAATATGAAGGAACGTTTGATGAGATAAAAAAGACAACAGACCCGGAGCTGGAACCATTCTTTAATTATTAGTAGATACAGTTAACGATATATAGATATGAAAACGCGGGAAATAAGTCAGGATATAAAGCTCGGAGCCTTTGTGCTGGCCGGGTTGGCTATATTTATAGCTACGGTATTTCTTATTGGCAGTGAGAACAGCATCTTCAGCCGCACGTTTACGGTGGTGTCTATCTTTAAAAATGTAGAAGGATTAAAAGAAGGCGACAATGTGTGGCTCTCCGGAGTAAAGATCGGAACCGTAAAAGATGTTCGCATTGTTTCGGAAGGAAAAGTAGTAGTAGCGCTTCTATTGAAGGAACGCCAGAATGAATTTATCTCTAAAAATGCAACCGCCTATATAGGCTCCGATGGACTTGTAGGAAACAAGATCGTAGTGGTACGCCCGGGTAATGCAGCACAACACATTAATGATTACGACACGATCAATGCTGCTTCGCCCGCAGACACACAAGAGTTGATCAATATAGCAAAAGATGTAGGGCAGAATACACGCTCGCTAACCAACGATCTCCAGGCGATATCGCAAAAAGTAAAGAATGGCCAGGGTGTTGTAGGAGAGTTATTGAACGATGGTGCATTTGCTCAGGACCTTCGCCAAACAGTAAGCAGCTTGCGCACTGCTGGCGCTAATATGAATAGAGCTACAGCTGATTTGAATGTATTAGTAGCCGAAATAAAAAGTGGCGATGGCATGGTTAACAAATTGATTTATGATACAACATTATCTACCACGTTTAACACTGCCATGACGAATGTAAAGCAGGTATCCTCTAATGCTTCGAAGATTGCAGCCGACCTGCAGGAGGTAGCCTCCAAGATCAATAGTCATGATAACGCACTCGGACTTTTATTGGCCGATACTACGTTTGCCAAACGCATGGAGCATACGTTGATCAATGCCGAAAATGCATCGGGCAAGCTGGATGAAAACATGGAGGCACTTCAACATAACTTTCTATTGCGTGGCTACTTTAGAAAGAAGAGGAAAAATGAGAACAAGCAATAAAATATATACCACTGGCTCGTAGACATTCATCTACATAACACGTTGTGTAACGATCTGCTTTAACGGCATAAAGTTTTAGAAAAAAGAAAAAGACAAGTCAACGTCTCTAAACATTCTAAAACCCGAAAGTACCATGGAAAAGACAGCAAACACGAAGCGGGCAGCATCCAAAGATTCTGCCTCTCAACTGGAAGATTTTTTTGTTGACAGCCTGAAAGACATTTACTGGGCTGAAAAGCATTTGACAAAGGCATTGGCAAAAATGCAGAAGGCTGCTACATCAGAAGAACTGGCGAATGCTTTTGGCGATCACCTGACCGTAACACAAGAGCACGTGGCACGCGTAGAAAAAGTTTTTGAACTGCTGGAGAAAAAACCGCAGGCAAAAAAATGTGAAGCAATGGAAGGACTGATCAAAGAAGGAGAAGATATCATTGCAGAAACCGAAAAAGGATCTGCTACCCGCGATGTCGGATTGATACTGGCGGCACAAAAAGTTGAGCACTACGAGATCGCTACGTATGGTGGTCTGGCACAACTGGCCAAAACCCTGGGTCGCGAAGATATTAAAGATTTACTCGGCCAAACACTGGACGAAGAGAAGCAGGCAGACGAACTGCTCACGTCACTCGCAGAGTCTGATATAAACGAAACTGCGGAGCAGGAATCGTAGAAGCATTTCTGTTAAAGATTAATCGTTACACGTTAGCTGTTCATATTAACGTGTAGCGATTAATTGATAACGATTCGTAAGCTGTCTTCTACAGACAGCTTCTTTTTTGAAATATATACCTATATATACTTCCCAGCATGAATTCCACGCTGCATACAAGTCTTAGTCACCGTGAGTTTATCCGTCTCGACCGTAATTATGAAAAAGCTGCACGTGCTGCTTCGCTCAAATATGTTTCGGATACGGCACCCGGAATTGTGCGCATACGCAAAGGCAGAGGGTATATCTATAGAATAGACCGAAAGCCATTGCGTGCCAAAAAAGAAATTGATCGCATTAAACGACTTGCTATACCTCCATCATGGTCAAAGGTGTGGATCTGTGCTGATGGAGCAGGGCATATACAAGCTACAGGTTTTGACCTGCGCAACCGGAAACAATACCGCTATCATCCATTATGGACAGCCCTGCGCAACGAAACAAAATTCCATCGGCTATATGAATTTGGCAAGGCACTTCCCACTCTTCGGGTAAAGCTCGAGCAAGATCTCGACCGTAAAGAGTTATGCGAAGAGCGCGTGATTGCTACGGTTATCGCTCTGATGGAGCGCACCTATATTCGCATCGGGAATGATGGCTACGAGAAACTATATGGCTCATATGGCCTTACTACATTAAAAGATAAACATGTAGCGATTGAGGGAAGTAAAATTGACTTTTCGTTCAAAGGCAAGAAAGGTATATTTCATAAAGTAACTTTACAGAATAAACGTCTTGCACGCATCGTGAAGCAATGTCGCGAGATACCCGGCAAAGAACTCTTTCAATATTACGATGCCCAGGGTATACGCAAGTCCATCGACTCAGGCATGGTAAACAATTATATTCAACAAGCTACCGGCTTTGCATTTACAGCAAAAGATTTCAGAACGTGGGCAGGATCACTGCATTTTCTTCGTGAGTTAAAAGCGCTGGGAGATATAGCCTCGCAGGCAGAAAGTAAAAAGAATATTATAACAGCACTGGATGCCGTAAGTAAAAAGCTCGGCAACACACGATCAATTTGCCGAAGCTACTACGTGCACCCCGCACTTATTTCTCTTTACGAAGAAAACAACCTCACCAAATATCTTCACGACCTTGACGCTACGGAAATACCCGATGGCCAGGCCGACTTGACTGCTGATGAGAAAGTGCTGATGAAAATTTTGAGAGCGGCTACGAGCGGGAACTAGGTGTCCGCTAGAAGTTAATTGTTATTGGTTAACTGTTAATCGTAAAAGTGAGGTATAGGTTATACTAGGAGGTATAGATTGTGTTGCATAGAACGAATGGCTTCATTTCAACTTCACTCGCGCCCGGTGGAAAACCTGACATCACTCGAATAACGATAACGGTTAACGACTAACGTTTAACAGATAACCTGTACCCGGCATGCGGCTTTTTCCTTACTTTTGCTTCATGCTATTATATAACGTTACGATCGGTATCGATCGGGAGATAGAACAGGAATGGGTAAACTGGATGAAAGAACAGTATATTCCTGTGGTAATGAAAACAGAGATGTTTGCTGATTGGAAGATGTACAAAGTGCTGCACGATCAGGAAGATGGCTCTGTTTCGTACAGTGTGCAGTATTTTGCAACCGACATTCAGGAAGTTGTACGATTTGTTGAGCAAGTTGAGCCCGAATTAAACAAGGAGTTTCAAAGACGATTTAAAGACCGGCACGTTGCGTTCCGAACTCTTTTAGAAGAAGTATGAAACAAAACGATTTTTGAAATTGTTTTATCGTTATCTTGATAGAAATATATTTCCCCTCTGGAAACTATACCTCTCAACGTATATGAACGTCAGGAAGATCACCCCGGAAGAAATCTCACTGGTGCACTTTACGCATCAGGATGTGCTTGGCGATGAAGAGCAGAAAATACTGCGCGCGCACAAGCTTGTAAAGGCGGTCATGCTAAGTAATATGGAGCACCTGGATGTCGGACTTATCCTAAAGCTCGACACCGGTGAAGTAATCGAGACATTCTCGAACCTGGTAGATTTTGCCGATAACTATGTAGAAGTAAAAGGCGGCTCGCTTATTCCCGTCTGGGCTATTGTAGATGTGGAAGCCTGAAAGCACTACTCTAAACAAGATATACCAAGATATATATTTACTCGCGAGGTAAATTTCCGTTGCCGGGTTTTGGCAATCTCCTGTTATGATCCTCAGCAGGAGATTGCCTCCCTTTTGTTGTTCGTTACCCGCGATCGGTTAATTGTTAATCGCCAAATGTTTCAGCAACACCACTGCCAACTTCAATATTCGTTGATCGGTGTTCCTTGTTCGATATTCATCCCTGTTATCCGTTAATAGTCACGCGGTTGATGTTGAAAGTAAATCGTTTATTACCAGCAGCGTCACACTACTCCTTCTATTAACGTGTAACGATTAACACATAACTGCTAACCATTAACAACACTTAGTCCTTCGGATATTTACTCTTGTGCTCATCATAATCCCGCTGCGGATCATCGCCACTAAAATCAAGATCAATTTTAGGTGTAGCCAGCAGATCCACTCCTTTCAGTATATCGGGTAATTTTGCTGACACCGACCAATTCTTTCCTGAAAGAGAGATATATACTCCGCGGTCGTTATCATAATATACCGGGTAATCTTTAAAATATACATAGCGGGTTTTGGCGCGATAGCCGTGTGCCGGTGCCCAGGGTGGTGGACCTCCTCCTCGTTTCTCCGATTTCTGTTTCTTCTTGCTCTTTCCCTGCGCCATGGTATCCGTTGCTGTGATCACGGTTAGTGCCAGCAGAATAACAATCAATACACGATAATGCTTCATAGGTATTTTTTATTTGCAACAAAGATGGACACTGTACTGAATACAGTTTTGCTGAAAAGCACAAAAACCTTACAAGACTATAAGAAAGTATAATCCAGATGTTCTGACGCCACTAAAAATTGAAAATAAAGAACCGCTTACTCCCTATAGTCTAATCTATACCATACGCCTCCGATTAACGCATAACGATTAACCGTTAACTTATACCTAAGCAAAGAATTTCACTATCTGCTCGCGCTCCAGCGTACAGTTGAGCCAGTCGTTGCCGAACTTCGTGCCATACTTTTTATAGAAATTTATAGCAGGATCATTCCAGTCAAGTACTTGCCACATCATACCGGCACAATGCTGATCGAGTGAGTGCTGCATGGTACGTTCAAACAATTGCTTTCCTATACCTTTACCCCGCTCGCTCGCGGTAACAATGATATCTTCCAGGTAAAGACGTTTGCCTTTCCAGGTGGAGTAGCGCCAATAGTATAGCGATAAGCCTACTATACCATTTTCACTTTCAGCTATAAAAAATCCATAGATCGGGTTAGTGCCAAATCCATCGAGCTCCATCATCTCCAATGTATTGGTTACTTCATTGGGTGCGCGTTCGTATTCTGCCAATTCTTTAATAAGCTCCAGCACGCGCGGCAAGTCGTCCTTTTTACCAACCCGTATAGTTATAGTACTCATATATCAAAAATAAAAGAGGCGACTGTATATGCCGCCTCTTCGTGAAAATAATTTATACTCCGCTACATTTCTTTCTTTGCTACCGGAGGAATGATGCCCATGTTATACCACGCAAAGACATATTGATCGGCAGTCGACTCAATGGCCTTTGAAAGGTTGGATGCACCGTGTCCTGATTTTGTATCAATACGGATCAACACCGGATTTACTCCTGCCTGATTCTCCTGCAATGTAGCTGCAAACTTGAATGAGTGTGCCGGCACTACGCGATCGTCATGATCGGCCGTAGTTACCATCGTTGCCGGATAATTTGTACCTGGCTTTAACGCATGTACCGGAGAATACTTTCTCAAATATTCAAACATCTCCTTCGAGTCGTTCGCTGTGCCATAGTCGTACGCCCAACCTGCACCGGCTGTAAACGTGTGGTAGCGCAGCATATCCATTACCCCTACAGCGGGCAGCGCTACTTTCGCCAGGTCAGGACGCTGCGCCATGGTAGCGCCTACCAGTAGCCCACCGTTGGAGCCACCCGATATAGCGAGGTAATCGCTGGAAGTATATTTCTCTTTTATCAGGTATTCACCCGCGGCTATAAAATCGTCAAATACATTTTGCTTGTTAAGCTTCGTGCCCGCCAGGTGCCACTTCTCTCCATACTCGCCACCACCACGCAGGTTAGGCTGTGCATATATACCGCCATTCTCCAGCCATACTATACGCGAAGTATTAAAGCCCGGTGTAAGGCTTACGCCAAAGCCACCATACGCATATAGCAGTGTAGGGTTTTTACCATTCAGCTCAAGTCCTTTTTTATGTACGATAAACATCGGAATCTTGGTGCCATCTTTACTGGTATAAAACACCTGGTGTGTTTCGTATGCTTCCGGATCGAAATCTACCTTCGGTTTTTCATACAGGGTAGATTTACCGGAAGCTATATCATACTTGAATATAGACGTAGGATAGGTAAATGATGTAAAAGAATAGTATACGTCTTTATCGCCAATCTTGCCACCAAAGCCACCAGCAGTTCCTATACCAGGTAATTCTACTTCGCGTTCCTGTTTACCATGGTAGTCGAATTGCTTGATCAGTGTGCTCGCGTCTTTCAGGTAATTCACAAATAATTTTTTACCCGCTGTACTTACACCTTGCAGTGCGTTCTCTGATTCAGGAATTATATCTTTCCAATGCTCAGGCGTTGGACTGGCGAAATCTACTTCTACTATGCGATC
Source organism: Ohtaekwangia sp. (assembly GCF_036568665.1). Lineage (GTDB taxonomy): Bacteria > Bacteroidota > Bacteroidia > Cytophagales > Cyclobacteriaceae > Ohtaekwangia. The sequence goes on from NZ_DATCSD010000214.1 coordinate 25,932, forward strand.
GTTCGGAGCATTGAGGTTTGTTTGAATAATCAATCGCGAACCATCATTGTCAATGATGTTATGATTGTTATCAAAGTTATTCACCAGGTTTACCAGCTTGCCTTTCGGGTCTTTCAGATCCTGTACATATAATTCGTTACCAGTTGTGCTGGTGGCTGCTGATATTACGAGGAAGCGTTCATCTTCTGTAAGGCCAGCTCCTATATATCTGCGTGGCGTAACTTCGCCACCAAACACCAGCTTATCGTCACTTTGTGGTGTACCGAGTTTGTGATAGTATAGTTTATGATGTTGTGTCTTAGATGAAAGCTCGCTGCCTTTCGGTTTATCATAGCTGCTATAGTAGAAGCCTTCGTTACCCTTCCATGCTATACCGGTAAATTTCAGATCGCGCAGCGAATCTTCCACCACGGTTTTATCAACGGTCTTGATCACGATTGCTTTGCGCCAATCAGATCCGCCTTCAGAAATAAGATAAGCGGTAAGCGATGCATCCTTGGTAAAGAATACTCCCGAGAGTCCTGTTGTACCATCTTTTGAAAAAGTATTCGGATCGAGAAATACTTCTGGTGTACCGTTCTCCCCTTTCTTACGGTAGAGAACACTGTGGTTCTGCAAACCATCATTCTTATAGTAGTAATAATATTCGCCTTCTTTAAAGGGAGCACTGAGGCGCTCGTAATTATATACTTCTTCCAGGCGTTTCTTTACTGTTTCGCGATAGGGAATTTTATTCAGGAAGCCGAATGTGATATCATTCTGTTCTTTTACCCAATTCGCGGTTTCCTGCGCGGTATCATTCTCCAGCCAGCGATATGGGTCCGCCACTTTAACATCAAAATATGTGTCGACCGAGTCGACTTTCTTGGTTTCGGGATATTTCATACTACTACTCTCTTTCTTCGTTGAACAAGCCACAGCCAGCAACGCGAGGCAAGTTATCTGTAAACATGTTTGGGTTTTCATGCAGGAATGTATTTAATGTTTTAAAATACACTTTCCTTTTTATCGCCACCAAATAAACTTGGGATGAACGGTGAAATTAGTTGCGAGCTGCAAGCTACGAGTTGCTAGACGTGGCCAGTACTATGACGCGTATAAGCTATACAATGTTTGTCTGTGAATGGGATATTTGCTTCTCGAATAAATGCAATGAGACGGAAAGTTTGAAAGACCGAAAGTTCGGAATGCAATGCTTTTAAACGACTAACGAATAACTATTAACTGCTAACGCACTCATCCCACTCCCACACCCCTGGCAGCTCGAAGCTTATAAACTCGCAGCTCCTCTAGCTTTCGTTTTCGAAATATAGCTTATAGAAGTGCTTGCCGGTTACTTCGTCAAATCCTTTCTCGATCAGTTCGCGGTTGCCGTGTATATAGATGTGAAAATTTTTATCGAGCTTTAATACACTTTTAAAAATACGCGCCTGGCGTTTTACAGCCTGCGCAGAAATTTCAAAGTTATCCATCGGGTCAATGTTGTTCGAAGTCATAAAGTTGTTCCCGAAATTTCGGAACGACTCGATCACATCTACATTGCCGAGTACATTTACTTCAAACTCCGATTTACTGAACTCTTCATTCGAGCGGAAGAAATCCATCGAGCGATTCAACAGATCGATTTTATCCGCTTTTGATACACTGAACTCTTCTGACAGTTGCTCCTCTACATATTGCTTGGTGAGCTGCATAAAGTTATGCGTATGATGAAACGCATCCGACCGTGGCTTTATATTCAGAAAGTCGTGCTTCCAGAAATGCGCGTCCGATTTATTGATGTTATCTACCATCAATACTTTATACCCTTCGTCTTCTTCGCGATTGAGTATCAAACAACCTTTATCAAGCTTCTTTACATTTATACCTTCATCGGCATGCAGACTGAACTGATGCGAAAGCTTCAGATAATTTTCTTTGTTCTCCGACTTAAATATACCGATCGCCTCTACGTTGTCGTTCTGCACTTCTACACTTTGAAAGAAGGCTATATATAGTTCACCCGGCTTAATGTTAGGGTGCTGTGTTGCTTCATACAAATGCTTGGCCAGGTTCATGGAGTTTTCATGAAACGACTCGGGCTCTTTAAATATCTGCGATGCAAACTGATATATAGGGTTGAGCTTGAAATCTTCGTTGGAGAAAGTAAAGGTATAGAACGCAGGCGTACCGAAGTTGGAAAGAAAATACGTACGCAGCAGCGCATGTATATTTTCGTTATCTACCTCGATAGGTGCTTCCGAAAGCCGGAGCGAATCGCCATTGGCGCGATTGCCTATATAGTGTGCCGATACTTCGCGAATCTTGGCAAATTCAAAGTCGATCATGGGGCCGTTAATTGTTAGCTGTTACACGTTATCGGTATAGCAGTTAATCGGTTTAAAAATATACTATATCTAGCTGCGAGCTTATAGCTGCGAGACGTGTGAGTAATGGGAGTGAAGAGGGATTGAGCACGCACGCAATTTTGTTACGCCGTACCCAGTCAGTTGGAAACACCTGACTGCACATAACTTCACATAGCGAGCAACAACTACCGAAGTAAAACACACTCATAATCCCCACGCTCACACTTCTGGCTAGAAGCTAACAACTCGCAGCTATTTAATAACATCAAATCCGGTATACGGCACCAATACTTTGGGTATACGTATACCATCCTTCGTCTGGTTGTTCTCCAATATAGCAGCTACTATCCGTGGCAATGCCAGCGCGCTGCCATTGAGTGTATGGAGTAATTGTGTTTTACCTTCTTTGTTTTTATAGCGCAGCTTGAGGCGATTTGCCTGGAAGGTTTCAAAGTTACTTACAGAGCTTACCTCGAGCCAACGTTGCTGTGCAGCAGAGAAAACTTCCATGTCGTAAGTCATAGCAGCGTTAAAGCCCATGTCGCCGCCACAGAGTAATAATTTTCTGTATGGCAATTCCAGTTTCTCCAGCAAGCCCTGCACATGCGCGCACATTTCATCCAATACCTGGTATGATTCTTCCGGCTTGCGCACCTGCACGATTTCTACTTTATCAAACTGATGCAGGCGATTCAGTCCACGTACGTGCGCGCCCCAGCTACCTGCTTCTCTGCGAAAGCATGGAGTATATCCGGCATTCTTTATGGGCAGATCATCTTCCGCAAGCATTACATCGCGGTATAGATTGGTGATCGGTACTTCTGCCGTTGGTATAAGATATAGTCCGTCTTCATTCACAAAGTACATTTGCCCTTCTTTATCGGGTAGTTGTCCTGTGCCATAGCCGGAAGCTTCGTTTACCACTATAGGAGGTTGTATCTCGCGATAGCCGAGTCGAGCAGCTTCATCGAGAAAGAAGTTGATGAGAGCACGCTGCAATCGCGCACCTTTGCCTTTATATACCGGGAAGCCGGCACCGGCTATTTTTATACCGAGATCAAAATCAATGATGTCGTATTTCTTGATGAGCTCCCAATGCGGCAAAGCATCGCTATCAAGCTGCGGAACTGTTCCGTGCTCGTATACGTTTATATTGTCGTCTGCACCAACACCGGCCGGTACTTTCTCGTGTGGAACGTTGGGGATCTTATACAACAATTCAAGCTGCTTCTTCTCGTATGTATCAAGTTCCGCTTCCAGCGTTTTTACTTTGTCTTTATCGGCTGCTACAGCAGCGCGTAGTGCAGTAGCTTCATCCTGTTTGCCCGACTTCATTAACTCGCCAATTTTTTTGGCGTCATTGTTCGATTTAGCTTTCAGATCATCGAGTACCTTTTGAGTATCTCTGCGTAACTGATCGTTTTCGAGCACATGTTGAATGAGTGTCTGTGCATCTTTGATGTTTCGTTTACCCAAACCTTGAATGATCTTTTCGGTTTGTTCACGAATGATGGCTACCTGTAGCATGCGTATGATTTTTTAAGGGTTCCAAAATTAAGTTTTTTTGATTGCGTTGAGCTTTTGCCGTTCGAATAAAAATATTTAACCATTTGATAATTTTTAATTTTGGGTTATACTTGCAATGTCATTCGGCTTTTATCTCAAGCCCTCTGAATATAAATCCGGAATTCTTTACCAAATTTTGTTTTCTAGTTATCTGTTTTCTCATGGACGTTACTATTCAGCTATTTGCTGATCACCACAACCAATTCACATATCATTTTTAACTAAACACATTCATTTTTATCTCATGTACACTATTGACGACCTGAATGTCAGGCTGCTTTCTGAGTTGAAAGAAATTGCAGAGGATATGGGCGTAAAGAACGCCAAGAAGCTTTCAAAACAAGATCTCATCTACAAAATCCTCGATCAACAAGCTGTATCAGGCGATACATCCGCTCCCGCCAAAAAAGCTGCCGTTACTCCTGCTCCTGAAACTGCTGACGCTACTGAAAACTCCGCTGCACCTGAGCGCAAGATGCGCCCGCGCAGACGCGAAAATGTAGCACCCGCTGCTGCTCAACAGGCTCCTCCGCCTAAAGCAGAAACTGATTTTACTTCTGACGAATTACTCGACTCTATAAATCTCGACTTCGATGCTCCGTCATCTTCTTCTTCAACGCCTCAAAACTTTGAAGAGAGTACGGATGACAGCGATATAGAAAATATCATTATCAACGAAGAGCCTCGCCACGAGCGCATGCCTGAAAGACCACAACATCAGCGTGCTTCTATACGTGAGTTCGATGGCGCCATCAGCAATGAAGGTGTACTCGAAATCATGCAGGATGGTTACGGTTTCCTCCGTTCATCAGACTATAATTACCTGGCCAGCCCTGACGATATTTATGTATCGCCATCGCAGATAAAATTATTCGGCCTCAAAACTGGCGATACTGTAAAAGGTCTGATCCGCCCTCCGAAAGAAGGCGAAAAATACTTTGCACTCTTAAAGGTTGAATCCGTTAACGGTAAAACAACGGAAGAGATACGCGACCGCGTTGCTTTCGAATACCTGACTCCGCTTTTCCCTGAGCAAAAACTACGACTCAGCACTACTCCTGATAATATGTCGACCCGTATACTTGACCTGTTCTCGCCTATAGGTAAAGGACAACGCGGTATGATTGTGGCGCAACCTAAAACAGGTAAAACTGTATTGCTGAAAAATATAGCGAATGCTATAGCACAAAATCACCCGGAAGTATACCTGATCGTATTGCTGATCGATGAACGCCCGGAAGAAGTTACCGATATGGCGCGCAGTGTAAATGCAGAAGTAATTGCTTCTACATTCGATGAACAAGCTGAACGCCACGTAAAAGTTTCCAGTATCGTGCTGGAGAAAGCCAAGCGCATGGTAGAATGCGGACACGATGTAGTTATACTCCTCGATTCTATTACACGTCTGGCCCGGGCCTATAACACGGTAGTTCCATCATCCGGTAAAATACTCTCGGGTGGTGTGGATGCCAACGCACTGCACAAGCCGAAGCGTTTCTTTGGTGCTGCACGTAAGATCGAAAACGGTGGTTCACTCACCATTATAGCAACAGCATTGATCGATACCGGCTCGAAGATGGATGAAGTTATCTTCGAAGAATTTAAAGGTACCGGTAACATGGAATTGCAGCTCGACCGCAAACTGTCTAACAGACGCGTATACCCTGCTATAGATGTACCGGCATCAGGCACACGCAGAGAAGATCTGTTGATGAAAGAAGAAGAACTGCAGCGCGTATGGATACTGCGCAAGTTTATGTCTGACATGAACTCGGTAGAAGCCATGGAATTTTTGCAAGGCAAGATGAAAGGCACCCGCACAAACGAAGAGTTCCTGCTCTCGATGAACGGGTAAATATATACCGCTATAGATTTAAGGAAGCCGTTCCGTTATGGGGCGGCTTTTTGTTTTTAAGGAGAAGGAGATTGGAAGATATAGGAATTGGAAGATTGAAAGATTACAAAATTGAAAAATTATAGGATCAGAAAATTAAAATACACCGCCATTTTGAAGGAGGTGCGACTGAGTGATTCCTTTATCGAAGCTACAGTTCTGAGCTGAGAGTATAATTATTAGAAGATCGGAAGATTAGGCAGGTATATATCTTCCGGTATTTCTCTTTGTGCACCCCTGCGTCTTCTCTGTGCAACTCCGTGCCACTGGATTTCAATCACACACACTCACACCCTAATCTTCCAATCTTATAATCTTATTAATCTTCTAATCTTCCAATTCCCTTCTCTTCGGAAACAAAAACCCGTCACTCGGAAAGTAAATCTGCTTGTTGGGAAAGAAATGTTCCAACGATCATACAGGCGTTGT
>NZ_DATCSD010000215.1:0-22365 GCF_036568665.1 Ohtaekwangia sp.
TATCATTGCCCGGTTGTGCTTTGGGTGTAAGGGTACCGATCTCTATAAAGCCAAATCCAAGGCAAGCCATTTCATCGATCAGTCGAGCATCTTTATCAAGACCGGCCGCGAGACCGACAGGATTTTTAAATTTCAATCCAAAAATTACACGCTCGAGTTGTACATCTTCAAAATGAAAAAAGAAACGAAGTAATGCCTTACCGCCTGGTATCCTTCCTATTACACGAAGGGTAGCAAAAACCAGGTGATGGATTTTTTCGGGATCGACCAGGAAAAGCAGCGGGCGAATAAACAATTTGTACATGAGGGCAAATATATACAGTTAGGCAAGGATAATAACTACTGGCGGAATTCTCCTACCGTTATTCCTAAAAAATAGTATGTTCGCGGCCTAAAATAACTTTAGCTTACCTTATGAAAAAACTTTTAATCATTGCGTCAATCGCGTGTTTTGCATCAGTGCTGGCAAATGATGTGCTTGCTCAGGATCGTGTTAAGAATCGTGCTGGATTCTTTTTGGCAGCTGCTACCGATGACATCAACGAAGTAGGTATCGGTGGAATTGCTGAATTTGTCGTGGCGAAAAGAGTAACAATCTCTCCTCAAATGATTATATACTTTCCGGAAGATCGCGGCAACTACGATATCAATTACCTGGAGGTAAACGTAAACGCCAACTATTACTTCTACAACAAAGACATCTTTGAGTTTTATGGTTTGGGTGGTTTGAACTTTACCCGCCAGCACATCAACTACGAATACAATCGCAGTGATTATAACAACCTGGAGATTGGCCTTAACGTTGGTGGCGGTATCAACTTCGAACTTGGCAAGAGCGTTGTGCCATTCTCTGAACTTCGTGCAACCATTGGCGATTTCAACCAGATCGTTGTAACAGGCGGTTTGAAATTCAACCTGCGCTAGTTATACCGGTATATATAAAACATAAAAATGCCTGGCGATTACGTCAGGCATTTTTATTTATACGCTTGCAGTAATTCTTATCTTCTTTTGCGATTCCGGTTCGGAAATTTACGCAGTGCTTTATATACCGAGCCATCGATAATTTTCGGATCGCTGGTGTCGGTTGTTAATGTACCACTCACCTTCCACAGTTCGCGCCTGGTGCGTGACGATACTTCAATCTCTAATATACCTTCTCTGAAATCGCGTGACCATGAACGTGACTGATCTACATCGGCCGGTGTAGCAGCCGGTGATGAACCCAACGGCCCGAGATTTTCTGAATTGGTTTGCTTGAACGATCCGGTTACATAACTCACAATGAGTTGAGCGGTAGAATCATTTACATATTTATATCCCTTTGCTTCCAGTTCAGTAGCAATCGCATTTTTCATTTTTTGAAAAAGCTCTTCCTCATTTACTTTCTGCTCATCTTCCGGAGTAATTACCTCACCTTTCACAACGGTAAACGTTTCGTAGGTGGTAAGGTCTACATTCGGAACTTCTACCACTACTTTGAACTGAGCCTGTGCCGACAGCACCGCGCCATACAATAAAAAGATCAAACTATATTTTCTCATGACTTAAAAATGCTTTGTACGATGTATGCGAAGCCGGGGTGAAATTACATCATTCGCATGATCTGTATCTATGAATATAAAAAAATTATGCGCGCGGATGAAATTCCTGTATCACCTGTCGCAGGTAATCGCGGTCCAGGTGGGTATATATTTCGGTAGTGGTAATGGATTCGTGCCCCAACATTTCCTGTACCGCCCGCAGATCAGCACCGCCTTCTATCAAATGTGTGGCAAATGAGTGACGAAAGGTGTGTGGACTGATCGTCTTCTCCAGTCCTATACTTTTCGCCAGGTTCTTAATGATAGTAAAGATCATCACGCGGGTGAGCTTTTTACCATTACGATTCAGAAACACAAATATCTCCGAGCCTTTCTGCACAGGCTTATGCGGTGACTTCCCGCGCAGTTCATCGATATAGATCTGAAGGTACTTCATAGCATCGCGGCCGATCGGAACCAGTCGCTCTTTATTTCCTTTTCCGGTTACACGCAAAAAGCCAACATCAAAGTATAGATTGTTCAGCTTGAGATCAACCAGTTCGCTGACACGAAGCCCCGAGCTATACAACACTTCCAGCATGGCGCGATTGCGTCCTCCTTCAGGAGAAGACATATCAATCGCGTTGAGTAATTTTTCAATCTCCGGGTAGCTGAGTGTATCCGGTAACTTGCGGCCCAGCTTTGGCCCTTCGATCAGCGCAGTAGGATCTTTATCGATCAGGTCTTCAAACAACAGGTATTTGTAAAATGCTTTTATACCCGATAGTATACGCGCCTGGCTATAGGCGCTCATGCCCAGTTCGTTTATATACTCCAGGAAGCCTTGCAACACCTGCGGGGTTACTTTCAGAGGCGAAAGCTGGGGATCTTTCATGGATATGAATTGCTGCAGCAGCGTAACGTCATGGATATAGGCTTCTACCGAGTTGGCTGCGAGTGAACGCTCTACCTTGAGGTAATTCCTAAAATGCCGCACCTGCATTTCCCAATTCATGGCTCAATATTAAGAGAAAGAAGTTTTTATTTTTCAATCGTGCCTTTAACTTTCGAAATATCTGCAACTGACAATGAAACTACAGATCATCAACGGCCCGAACCTGAACCTGCTGGGAAAACGCGAAACGTCTATTTACGGCAGCACTTCGTTCGAAGAATTTTTCGAAACACTGAAGAAACGTTTCTCGTCACTGGAACTTCACTACTACCAGTCGAATGTAGAGGGCGAGATCATTAACAAGATCCATGAAGTCGGGTTCTCATTCGATGGTATCATCATCAACGCAGGTGCCTACACGCACACCTCCATTGCTATTCACGATGCCATCGGTGGTATAAAAACTCCCGTAGTGGAAGTACATATTTCCAACGTATATGCACGCGAAGAGTTCAGACATAAAAGTCTTATCACATCTAAATGTGTTGGTATGATGACCGGCTTTGGCATGGAAGGGTATGCGTTGGCGCTTACGTATTTTATTAACAAAAACGCAGCGCAATAAGCCTGCTATAACTTTGCCGGTATAGTACAGGCACAATTATATATTCAGTAATTTTACTGAACAACCCAACGCTTAATCGTTATGATCTCCTTTTATCCAGGTCCGTCACGGGTATACGATGCTATACCAAAATATGTAAAGGATGCCTATACCCTGGGCATTATGAGCATCAACCACCGCAGCGATGACTTTGTAAAGATGTCGGAGCGAACGATCAAGCTGCTGAAGCAGAAGCTTAATATTCCCAAGAATTATACCGTGTTCTTTACCTCTTCGGCCACAGAATGCTGGGAGATCATTGCACAGTCGGTTGTTACAGACAAGAGCTATCATTTATACAATGGCTCTTTCGGGCAGAAGTGGTTCGACTATACCAAACGCATTCATCCACTGGCGGAGCCGTTGCCTTTTGATGTAAACGAAAAGCTCGATGCCAAGAAACTGATCTTCGATTTAAAAGAAGGTCTTATCTGCATTACTCAAAACGAAACGTCTAACGGCACGCAGGTAAGCAACGCGACTATACGCGCTATCAAAAAAAATAATCCATCGTATTTACTCGCCATCGATGCTACTTCATCTATGGCCGGTATACAACTGGATTTTAAAGCGGCCGATATTTGGCTGGCGTCTGTACAAAAATGTTTTGGTCTGCCTGCAGGCATGGGGCTGATGGTTTGCTCGCCACAGGCACTGGAGCGCGTGCAAACTATACAGGAACACAACCACTATAACAGCCTCACTTTTATGATGGACATGATGGCGAAGTGGCAAACACCGTTCACACCCAACGTGCTGGGCATTTACCTGCTGATGCGCGTACTGGAAGATACCGATACGATCGATGTAACGCACGACAAGATCTATCAGCGCTATACCCGCTGGATAAACTTTCTGAAATCGCGCAAAACCCTGCGGCACTTTGTTACCGAAGAAGATGTACAGTCCTATACCGTTATACCTGTAACAGCCGATGAAAAAACGGTGAGTGCTGTAAAGAAAAAAGCCAAAGAAGAAGGGCTGCTGCTGGGCGAAGGGTATGGCACCTTTAAACCGATAACGTTTCGTATAGCCAACTTTCCAGCTTTAAAGGATAAAGAGATCAATACGCTAATGAAGTTCCTGGAGAAATATTAGAAAAAATCAGCACGATTAGCCAAACTCTCTTTGGCTGACCTATATGTTACCATCAAAAAAAATCATACATTCACATATCATTTTTTCGGAAGGACTTTGGGTGTTTGATTAAATCAATGCGTTAACATGACCGGAGTATCACGACAATTTATGCGAATGGTGCTGATGGTGTTGCTCTTCCAGTTTCTGTCACCGGCATTCTTCACAATCGTTACGCAGCGCGGCAACCTGCAGCAAGATAACCATGGTATATCTGTTCATGCTCACCACAGTTCTATAGTTTTACCGCAGCTCTTAAAAGAAAAAGACGAGTCTGAAACGGAATTCAAAGCCAGTGCTGTTGCAGACATCCTCAACTTTGTTCCGCTCATCGATTTCACCAATCACTCCTTCGTTCTCGCGCAACTGCATACATCGAGACTCAGGTCTTTTGTTTTTCACGATCGCATCAATCATCAACCTCCTTTGTTTACGCTGCACAGCGTCTACATTATCTGATACTTTCCTTTCTCCAGCCGACTTGTTCTTAAGTCGCCAGCAACGCTTATGCTATAGAGTATAGCTGCGTTGTTCCTTCATTTTACTATTTGGTTTTTTACTGTTCCAGTTCAGCACGTGCACCTGTTATAGCTGTTGTTACGGCCGCAGAAAAAAATCGGCCAGGTATATTAAAGAAGTATTTCATGTAAATGAACATACCTATGGATTCATCTCATTTTCTGATAGTGAAAGATCCTGCTGCAGTTTCATCACTTGAAATTCCGGTACTATACTACAATCAATTCTATATAGTTGCGTCAGAACTTCTGCAAGAGAAGAGCAACCATTGTATAAAGTATACAGCTACGATTCACTCGTATGATGACGGATTAACGTGTATCTGTTACATAGCGGATGACCAGACTGGTGAAATAAAAATCCTGAGTTACGATCTGCCACCTCAAAACAAAAAACAACTGTTGTCGCTCTCGCGGCAGTTCAGTTCGATGTATACGTTTGAGCGCGATCTCGCCCACGACTTTGGAATTGACTTTATATACCTGCCCTCCAATTCTGTTACCAACTAATCAACGTAAAAACATGAAAGACCTCCATATTCCCCACGATGGCCTTGCCGGCCTGAAAGAAAACTGGAAGACCGATGCCTTATCGGGATTCCTCGTTTTCCTGTTAGCCCTTCCGTTAAGTTTAGGCATTGCAAAAGCCAGTGGTTATGATGCTGCCATGGGTGTTTTCACGGCGATGGTTGGTGGTATTGTGGTAAGTATATTTCAGGGCGGGCGACTTACTATTAAAGGTCCTGCAGCCGGCTTGATTACCGTTTGTGCAGGAGCGGTAGCTGATTTAGGAGGCTTGCATATACCGGGTGTAACGGCTACACAACTGGCGTGTGGCGCCATCGTGATTGTTGCTATACTTCAGGTGATCTTCGGATTGCTGAAGTTCGGCTCCTTCAGCGATTTCTTCCCGCACTCAGCGGTGCATGGTATGCTGGCCGCGATTGGTGTACTCATCTTCGCAAAACAGTTTCCTATACTGCTGGGCGTAGATGCCTCGCTTACCAAAGGACTTAACCCGGTACAGCTCTATACACATATACCGGTATTTATAGCACACGCAAAAGCGCCCATAGCCTTGGTAGGTATAGCCAGCCTGGCTATCATCTTCGGTCTGCCGGCATTGGGTGGTATATTTAAAAAGATACCTGCACCCATGATCGTGCTGGTAATTATGATACCACTGGCCGTGGCGCTGGGGTTTAAAGAAAGATATACCGGCTCGCTGGTAACGATCGGTGACTTTTGGAAGAACGTAACGTTCAGTGCAAGCTTCGCAGCGATCAACACCCTTATATTCTGGAAATATGTATTCATGTTTCTGTTCGTGAACAGTCTTGAATCACTATTAACTGTAAAGGCTATAGATGGTCTCGATCCATGGAAACGTAAATCCGATTACAACCAGGATTTAAAAGCACTCGCATTGGGCAACGGTATATCTGGTTTATTAGGTGGCCTGCCGATGATCTCGGAAGTTGCGCGTAGCTCAGCCAATGTAAACAACGGTGCCCGTACACGCTGGGCCAACTTCTTTCATGGTTTCTTTCTGCTGGTGTCTATGTTGCTGTTAGTACCGGTTATTGAAATGATACCGACTGCTGCACTTGCTGCCATGCTGATTGCTGTAGCCTACCGGTTGGCTTCTCCGAAGGAATTTATAGGCACCTATAAAATAGGCCCGGAGCAGTTTGTGATCTTTATGGTAACGATCATTATAACGGTTGCCGAAGATTTACTGGTGGGTGTTGCTGCCGGTATACTTACCAAAATAATCTTTCACATCATGAACGGTGCTCCGCTGAAAAGTTTATTCAAGGCAGACTACGATGCTACTGAAAGTAACGAAGAATATACTATACGCATAAGAGGCGCTGCTACCTTCTCGAATTTTCTGGGCTATAAAAAACTCTTCGCGCAGTTCAGGCCCGGCAAGCTGGTGTGCTTCAACTTTGCCGATGCCAAACTGGTAGATCATTCTTTTATGGAGCAACTCCATCACTTCGAAGAAGACTATCACCTCACCGGAGGCAAAGTAGTGTGGAGTGGTTTGGAAAAATTCAGTCCGTTCTCCAATCACCCGCTTGCTGCACGCAAGCTCGCGAAAGATGCAGCCAATAAAATCGAGATCAGGCTTACTCCACGGCAAGTTATACTGCGCGACCTGGCAGAGAGAAATGACCTCACCTTCTATCCGCAGAAAGTACGCAACGCTGTGAAGTATAAAGATTTTCCATTGGAGCAAGGCAACAGTATACTATACGAAGAAAATGTATTGATGAAATATAGCGAAGAAGCCAAGATCGACATCTCTGACATTACACTGACAGAAGGTGTGCGCCATGTAGAAGACGATGTGCACATTACGGTGCTGCATGTTTCGGAACTGGAATGTACTATACCTGATTTTGCCCTGGAGCCCGAAGGACTCTGGGCAAAGTTTTCCGGATTTGCTTTTGGAAAAGATATAAACTTTATGGACCACCCACTATTCTCGAAGAAATACTATCTACGCGGTAATGATGAACCTGCCGTGCGCGAATTTTTCAACCCGAGTGTATTGGAGTATTTAGAAGATCACGAAGAGCTTCACGTTGAATCGCATCGCAGCAAACTGGTGGTGTATAAAAAACGCGACTTGCTGGTGCCTGCGGAGATCAACGATACACTCACTTTTATTGAGGGCTTTGTAAAAACATTAAGCAAACGCCCTGTACAACATGCTATACTTTAAACGCTAAAAAACGAATGCACTTTAACTCACTGTTTCGGGAAGAAAAGACCTTGATCATAGCCTGCCATGAGCTTGATGAAAAAGACAAGAAAGAATGGAATGAGAATGTATTTTTAATAAGCTCACCGGGAAATGTTCTGCAACGGCACAGCTACCTGTTGCAGGAGAACTTTCGATATTATGTGGAAGATATAGGATGCAAACAGATTGTAGTGGTGGGACACAACCATCCGCAGGCTGTAGAACATATACTTACCGATGCATCCACATCGCAGTTGGTGGCCGATCTCACCTTCAACCGAAAACCACTTTCACAAAATTACCTGATGAGTAAAGGTGCACTCGAGCGGGCACTGCTCGAACTCAACATCATTGAGCAGTGTAACCTGCTGCTGGAATACGATTTTATTCGGGAGCGTATAAAGGCCCGGCTGCTAACACTGATCGGTGTTATAACGGCCTCTGCCAGTGCAGACGCTTCGCAGATATACTACAATGGTATAGTCTATAACAATCTTGTTTCACTAAACTAATTCATAAGCGGAGTGATGACCCACGTAACTTTGTTTAACTTTGAACATCTGATCCCGACCAGTCTACCTGCATGCGAGCATAACGGATGGATCGTTCAACTAAACTCAACCGCTAACAGCAATGAAGAAAAAAGTACTAGCCATTCTCGTGGGTATAGCACTGCCAGTATCTGTTGTGTCTGCACAAGTACAACCCGACAATCAGGCATCCGCCAGTGAAACCAAACCACCCGCTAAGACGAATATCGAAGAGTTGAGACTGAAATTAAACGAAGATGGCAGCCATTACCTCAAGTGGACTTTCCTTAACCAGGTATGGATCCGTTACAACGACAGTAACCCGGGCACTACGGTAATGGGCGAGCCGGCCAACGAGACGTTTGATATAGGTCTTCGCAGAACGCGTATACAGTTCTACGGGCAATTAACGGATCATGTATTCTTCTATACACAGTTTGGTCAGAACAACTTCAATTTTCTTGCCGGGCAAAATGCCAACAACAATGGCAACCGTAAATTCCAGGTATTCTTTCACGATGTGCTCGGTGAGTATAAAGTATGGAAAGACAACGAGAAGTTGAAACTCGGTGGCGGTCTTACTATTGCCAATGGTCTTTCACGTTTTAGTCAGCCAAGTGTTGGTACTATTATGACGCTGGATGTTCCTGTATTTGCACAGGCTACGGTTGATCAAACCGATGAGTTTTCGCGCAAGCTGAGTATATATGCACGTGGCCAGCTAGGTAAATTTGATTATCGTTTAGTATTAAGCGATCCGTTTCCGGTTACCAGCAGTGGCACCGCTCTTCCAAGTATAGGACCTAACGCCACATTTGCACAGCAAGGACACCATAAGCAATACCAGGGATTCTTCATGTGGAATTTCTTCGATAAAGAATCCAACACCACACCCTATATGACGGGTGCATACCTCGGCAAGAAAAAAGTATTTAACCTGGAAGCTGGTTTCATCACACAGAAAAATGCGATGTGGGTTTCGAATGACGGTGGTGTAACTACCGAGTATCAGAATATGAAATTATGGTCGGCTGCACTTTTCTACGATGCTCCTATAGATGCAGAGAAAGGAACAGCGCTCGCTGCCTATGCCGGCTACTTCAATCTCGACTATGGCACCCATTACCTTCGCTATAATGGCATTATGAATCCCGCCAACGGCATGGCTACCGGCCCGTACTATGCCAACTCGCAAGGCAATGCTTTCCCGATGTTTGGTACCGGCCAGGTACTGTACGCACAGATCGGTTATTTACTGAAAAAAGATTTGTTAGGTGAAGGCAACGGAACACTAATGCCGTATGCCTCTATTATGAGCGGAGACTACGATCGCCTGAACGACCGAATGAATGTGTGGGATATAGGTGTAAACTGGTTGGTAAAAGGACACACCAGTAAAATTACACTCGATTACCAGAACAGACCAACCTATACCAGCGATGGCAACAAGAGTGGCACGAAAGGCCAGGTGCTGTTACAATACCAGATATACTTCTAATATATATATAAAATATTGGGCCAATAACTGCAGTAGACTGGTTCTTCAAAGTAAGTTTAGATTAGGTGCAGCCTGAATTGAACTTTGTTCAGAAAGGATATAAAGCATCAGAAGGAAGTGCAACCGAAAAACTGAAACTTAACTATCTCGAATTGCCTGTATTGGCAAAAGTTTCTTTCGGCAAAGTTACCAAGTTTTATCTGAATGCAGGGTCCTTCCGTTGCCTACGGATTAGGTGGCAAGTATAAATATGAGGAAGGCAGTCAGAAGATCGAAACCAAAGTAAAATTCGGAAATGGTAATAGCAGCAATGATGATCTATACCTCGGCAATAAAATTGACTTCGGAGTTCAATTTGGTGGCGGTGTATTAATTGCCGGAAAAGTTATGGTAGATGTTCGCTACGGTTTGGGACTCACAAATATTACCGATGGCAGCAATGCAAAGAATGGTGGTTTCCAATTTACAGTGGGTGTACCGATCAGCCTGAAATAATTGGTAGTTCAGATTTAGGAAAGAGGGCCGTTACTGAAAAGTACGGCCCTTTTTATTTTTACCCATACGCCCCCACAATGATGTAGTTTCTGCAACCAGCCCAACCGTTGTATCCGTATTCACGCAGATAATTAACGTAACCCTTTATGTCTAAAAAAACTTTGATCGCAGCACTTCTCTTCGGAAGTGTATCGTTAGCACATGCACAAACAATCATCCCGAAAGCAGGTATTACGATTTCCAATCTTGCAGCCAACCAGTTTGTTGGCGACATGGAAAATCACATTTCATCACGTTCCGGTTTTGTTATCGGTGCAGCGTATAACCTGTCCGTTGGCACGGTAGGGAAAGGTATATTTTCTGTACAGCCTGAGATCACCTTCATTCAAAAAGGATTCAAAGTGGATGCCTCCGGAGAATTCTTTGGCAGCGAGTCGTTCTATACCATTAACACCAAACAAGAGTATAAGATCAACTACCTCGAGTTTCCGGTGCTGGCCAAGCTTGCTTTCGGAACCGACAAGATTCGTTTCGCTGTCAATGCTGGTCCATCCATAGGCTTTGGTTTGGGAGGCAAGTTTAAAGGCACCACCCACGTAACCGATAATGCGGACTATAACGAAACTACCGATGCCAAAGGTAAAATACATTTCTATGACAGCGATGAACTCAATTCGGTAGAGTTCGATCACAACGTTGACTTTGGTATACAGGGTGGTGTAGGTATAATTCTGCTTAACCACCTGGCGTTTGATGTTCGCTATGGCACCAGCCTTACCAACCTCAACCACAACAACAAGAGCAAGAACAACGTGTTGCAATTCACAGTGGGCGTACCCATTCAATTCAACTGATACATTTTTAGTAAAGACCTTCTCTCAAAGCCAGATTTACCATCTGGCTTTTTTCGTTAGTTTTGCGCTATGTTTAACTTCAAGGAAATATTTTCCGTAACACTCATCCTGTTTTCGGTTATCGATATCCTCGGTTCCATTCCGTTCATTATCATCATCCGTAAACGCGAAGGAAGAATACACGCAGAAAAAGCTACTATTATATCAGCCGCTCTCATGGTTGGTTTTCTTTTTCTCGGGCAATCCATTCTTACACTCTTCGGTCTGGATGTAGCTTCGTTTGCTGTGGCCGGTGCTATTGTAATTTTTATTGTGGCCATGGAAATGATACTCGGTATAACACTGATCAAAGACGACCCCGATGCCAAAGGCTCAGGCTCCATTGTACCTTTAGCGTTTCCGCTCATAGCCGGAGCCGGAACCATGACTACTATACTTTCGCTTCGTGCCGTATACCAGGAGATCAACATCCTTACCGGTATATTACTCAACCTCATGTTTGTATACCTCGTGCTTCGTTCATCGGTATGGCTGGAGCGCGTTATTGGTAAATCAGGCTTCGCAGTACTGCGCAGAGTATTTGGTGTAATTCTGTTGGCCATCGCGGTTAAGATCTTTAAGACACACGCATTATGATCCGAATCTATACCGATGGTGCTGCCCAGGGAAATCCGGGCCCCGGTGGCTATGGCGTTATCCTGAAATTTAAAGACGCGGTAAAAGAATTATCAGAGGGATTCCGGCTTACTACCAACAACCGTATGGAGTTGCTGGCGGTAATAAAAGGTTTACGTGCCATCAAGAAAGAAGGTATACCGGTGATGATCTTCTCCGACTCGGAGTATGTAATCAACGCTGTTGAAAAAGGCTGGCTGTGGAACTGGCAGAAGAAAAATTTCAAAGACAAGGCCAATGCCGATCTGTGGCAACAATATATACCCCTGCATCAAAAATTTCAGCCGCGTTTCACTTGGGTAAAAGGCCACGCAGGCCATCCTGAAAATGAACGATGCGATGTACTCGCAGTGCAGGCCGCCCGTGGCACGAACCTGCTGATCGATGAGGTGTATGAGCGGAAATAACGGAGCCGGTATCCGTTAATGGTTATTCGTGAATAGTTAACCGGTGCATCCAGACTTCATTATTCGCTGATCGATATTCCTGGTTCGATATTCAAATTCCGTTATCCGTTAATAGTTATTCGATATTCAATCCCTTATTCATTGCTCGATATTCGTTGGCCGTTCATAGCTAACCTGTCGTATTTTTTTTATATTTGTTTACTATGAAGACGTTCAATCACATAAGGTCGTACGTTATCGCTTTTGTGATCTTCTTCTTATTGGCCTCCATTGTCTTCAGCTCCTTTAATTCATTCAGTCTTACTCCCAAAACCCGGGCACTTGCCTACTCATCTAAATCCAGGACACACACGCAATCCTGTTCACAATTTCCTTACGAAGAAAAAGAAAAGGAAGAAGAGAAAGGGATCGATAACACCAATGCCCATCATCATTTCCTTTTCAGCAGTCCCATTGATGAATCTGATCTATATACCCGGACAGAAACATACGAGTATAATTTTTACCATGCTCCATCTATATGCGGCATCACAGCCTGCACACCGCTCTATCTCGCCAAGAGAGCTATACTCATCTGATCGTTACCTGTACTTCCGTTTTGCCTTTACCGGTAACCTGATCCTCAAGTTTTCTGCTTAACAATATCCGGGCTGCTGCTATACTCTTATATGCCCGCTTTCCGCCAACGGATAGTCTATCAGCAAGAGCTTGCATAGCTCCTGCTTCATTAAACAGTTAGTACGAAAATTTTAAATCGCATGAATGAAAACGCAAGCTCCTCCTCTTGCCGAAGCGGACGCATCCCGCCCGGCAAAAGTTACCGGCAATTCGTTTAACGAACACGATGTACTCTATGAATTGAAACACTATTTACCGGCACAGGCTCCTCTAAAAGATTTTATACATCATAATACACTTCACGCTTTTCAGCGACTCAAATTTGCCGATGCCTTGCGCAATGCATCGGAGATATTCGGCTATAAAGTTTCGCTTACGCTGGATGAATACAGAACGCTACACCATGAGCAACGCATTCGCGATGATATACTCGAAAAAATAATTATCGATCATAAAGGCGTTGGTTCCTGCCAGGATTGGCTTGAAAAAATTCTCTACAAAAGTTATAGTCCATCACCTTCTCCGCGAATAGGTTCATTGCGCGCCAATTGGAAAAGAGAATACCAGATGGATCTTGATTCACTGGTGCATCCCATCCTCTTCCGTATACTTTGCAGCTATCTCGATCAGGGTATATCTATGTGGAACTTCCCGGTGTGGCACAAAGGATTTCTCGCCTCCATTCGCGAGATGGAACGCAACAGTTTTACCAGTTTCTTTCACACCAGGCGCGCACAACAACTCTTGCTAAAAGGCAATCATCAAATAGAACACCTGCTGAAACTACTGGTGGGTAATGATAAGCTATATGAGCAGTATCTCTTCGATCAGCAGTTTGCACACCAGGGATGGTCAGGTATAGTCTCCGCTATAGAAGATCAACCCGAATCATTACTCGATCCTAAAAAAATATCGCTGCACGATCTCATCACTTTTGAATTACTATTAGAGATTGATGCACTGGATTATCACTTCGGTAAAGGAGCCTGGTCGCCATTGGGTAACAGGATAAAGCACGAACCCCTTGAACTCTTTAGCAAAGTAGAACCAACCGAGCTACAAGAAGTACTCTTCATTTGGCAGAATGCCCTTGAGTGGAGTTATTACGACCAGGTGCTGGCTGGTATATGTACTCCTGAAAAACCAAAACAGTCTGTTACTGGAACCCGAAGTTTCCAGGTCGCTTTCTGCATCGATGATCGTGAGTGTTCACTCAGGCGCTACCTGGAAAAACTGGATACTGCCTGCGAAACTTTTGCTACGCCTGGTTTCTTCGGTGTAGAATTTTACTTCAAACCCGAGCATGGTAAATTTCACACCAAGCTTTGCCCTGCACCGGTTACACCGAAATACCTGATCAAAGAAACAGGCTCACGCAACAGGCGACAGAAAGATATACACTTTACCAAGCCAACGCACTCTTTGTTTCGTGGCTGGTTGATAACGCATACATTAGGTTTCTGGTCTGCACTAAAATTATTCATCAACATCTTCAGACCATCTATGAGTCCGGCAACCGCATCATCGTTCCGCCACATGGATAAATTTGCTACACTTACTATTGAGTGTAAAAATCCGGAACACCGCGAGCATGGTTTACAGGTTGGATTTACCATTGATGAAATGGCCACACGTGTAGAGAATGTATTGAAGAGTATTGGCCTCGTCAAAGATTTTGCTCCTGTCGTATATGCTATAGGGCACGGCTCCAGCAGTGTAAACAATCCGCACTATGCTGCGTACGACTGCGGTGCCTGCTCTGGTCGTGCAGGCTCGGTAAATGCGCGTGTATTCTGCTATATGGCCAATCATCCGAAAGTACGGGATATACTCGCATCGAGAGATATAGTCATTCCTGTAACAACACAGTTTGTAGGTGGATTGCACGACACAACGCGCGATGAAATTATATTCTTCGATGAAGATTTACTCCATGCTAAAAACCAGGCACTACATATAGACCATGAAACATTGTTTGCCCAGGCACTTGATCTGAATGCGAAAGAAAGATCCAGAAGATTTGCATCGATCAATACCCGGCAGACACCCGCCAAGATTCATGAAAAGATCAAGACACGTTCTGTATCCTTGTTCGAGCCGCGCCCTGAACTCAACCATGCGACCAACGCTGTTTGTATAGTAGGAAGAAGAACACTATCGCAAAATCTTTTTCTCGACAGAAGATCATTCATGAACTCGTTCGATTACCGGGTTGATCCGGAAGGTAAATATCTCTTTAACATTTTAAAAGCTGCAGCACCGGTATGTGGTGGTATAAACCTGGAGTATTTCTTCTCACGAGTCGATAATCAGAAGCTTGGTGCCGGAACAAAACTTCCTCATAATGTGATGGGGTTGTTTGGCGTTGCTAATGGTATAGATGGCGATCTGCGTCCGGGGTTACCAAGCCAGATGATAGAAGTACATGACCCGGTTCGCTTACTCATCATTGTTGAACATATACCGGAAGTAGTATTGAAGACCATTCAGAAATCTGTAGAAACATACGAGTGGTTTATCAACGAATGGGTAAACCTCGTAGTGATTAACCCCGAAACAAAAGTATTATCCATATTCAAAGATGGTGTGTTCGAACCCTATCATCCACTGAAGAAGACAATGGAAACAGTAACCGATTCAGCCACACTGGTGGAATCTTACGAAGAAAATATACCGGTATACCTGATCTCTTAAACCCGCCTGTTATGACATCGCTGCTTCATTTCTTTATCGCTATACCGGTGATCGGATACTTCGTCAGTATAGCAATTCCCGGCAAACAGGAAAAACTCCTTTCACGCATAGCTTTCGGAACAGCAGGTATACATTTATTCCTTGCTATCGGCTTTCTCGCATGGTGGTTATTCAAAGGACATCATACACTCAACATGAAAGATATAGCCATCTTCACCACACCCGGCTACGAATTCTTCATTGATTTTTACTTCGACAAGATCACGGCCATGTATCTTTTTGTTGGCGCGTTTCTCACCTTTCTCGTAACCATCTATAGCGGTATATATCTTCATCGTGAGAGCGGCTATAAGCGTTTCTTCAATACCATACTATTCTTCTATATGGGATACAACACCGTGATTTTTGCCGGCAACCTCGAAACACTTTTTATCGGATGGGAAGTACTTGGTATAGCTTCATTTTTACTAATAGCATTTTATCGCGATCGTTACCTGCCGGTAAAAAATGCTGTAAAGATATTCTCCATCTATCGCATTACTGATGTGGGCATCATTCTCGCCATGTGGTTAAGTCACCACCTGTGGCACGAGAATATTACATTTCTGAAACTCAGCAATTATACTTTGGTAGATATACAACTACAACGTCATACACTGGTAGGTGTATTGATTTCACTTATGATATTGATCTCGGCTGCTGGCAAGTCTGCACAGTTTCCATTCTCATCGTGGCTGCCGCGTGCTATGGAAGGACCAACACCTTCAAGCGCTATATTTTACGGAGCACTCTCCGTACACCTTGGTGTGTTTCTGTTGGTACGAACATTTCCCTTCTGGGAACATCAGCTCTCCGTGAGAATACTCATTGCTGTTGCCGGTATATTTACCAGCATAGTGGCTACCGGTATAGCACGCGTTCAATCATCCGTTAAGAGTCAGATTGCGTATGCTTCCATTGCACAGATCGGGTTGATCTTTATAGAAGTAGCCGCGGGCTTCGAAACACTTGCCCTATTTCACTTTGCCGGAAACGCTTTTCTGCGAACATACCAGTTGCTGGTCTCCCCTTCCGTGGTGAGTTACCTGATACGCGAGCAATTCTATAATTTTACTCCGCGCCAGCATACAGTAGAAGATTCTCTCCCCAAAAAGATAGAATATACTTTCTACATGCTTTGCCTGAAAGAATGGAATCTTGATTCGATGATGTATCGCTATCTATGGAACCCACTCAAGTGGGCCGGTAAGAAACTCGGGTTCTTGACATTATCACGCGCTATATATTTCTTCGTGCCAGCATACTTGCTGGGTATATTTACCTTATACCAGGAAGAATATATACCAGCCGGTATACAGGAGCAACTGCCGGTAGTATTTGCGTTGATCGGATTGATTATGGTGCTCAAATCTTTTTCAGAACGAAAGCAGGCGCGCATGAGCTGGATGCTGGTGATCATGAATCACTTTTGGGTAGCTCTGGCAGTTTCCTTCAACGAGCATTTCAACTACAACCATACACTTTTATACCTCAGTGGAATTATAGTGGCGGGCCTTACAGGATTTCTTTGCCTGCACCAACTTAAATTACGCGAAGGCAACATTGACCTCGACCAGTTTCATGGTCACTCCTATAAACATCCCAAACTTGCTTTTGTTTTTCTATTAGCATGCTTAGGGCTATCCGGTTTTCCCATCACACCAACATTTATAGGCGAAGACCTGATCTTCACTCATATTCACGAAGACCAGGCCTTACTGGCATTATTCGTTTCACTGAGTTTTATCATGGATGGTCTTGCCATCATCCGCATCTATGCGCGCATCTTCCTCGGCCCGCACGTTAAATCGGTCTATGAGATGGCGTATCGCTCATCGTGAGGATCTGTATATAACAAAAAACAAAAGAGGTATACCTTAGCAGATATACCTATTAAACAATACTATCAACTTCTATAAAGAGAAGTATATCTATTTCTCTACTTCTGTCAATTCAACACCCAATGTTTTTAATTCATCAAGTATAGGTATATAAAATTCGGGCGATACCGGTATAGCAACACCGCGGCTGGTAATTTTATTCTGCAGCAGGAGTTTCGCTGCAATCCCCAACGGCAGACCTACTGTTTTGGCCATTGCTGTGTGCGTAGCATCTTCTCCTCTGGCAATAAGCGATGCCTGTATCTCGTGATGTTTACCTTTCAACTCATAGATAAAGCGATGCCACATCACAATAAAGTCGTTATCGCCTTCATTCAATTTCCATTTCTTATTGAGTATATATTCGAGTATCTGAGCAGGCGTTCCGTTGTTTAGGCCAACCGGTTCATCATCAAACAAACCCGACCAGCGTAAGCGAGTAATCTCCGGTCCATCCAGCTGAATCGAAAAATGTTTTACGAGTCTTTGTTCAAGTGATACATTTGTTTCAGCCTCCACAAAAGCATTTATAAAACTTCGGTGCGTCATGGCAGCAACGCCTTCCATTTTATAGGTATCATCACAACAACCCAATTGCACCAGTATATTCCAGGCAGAACAAAACCCCTTGTTACGAAGCGTTCCGCGCAGCATCGTCTGTATCCCTTCCAGTTGATATGTATCTATATACTTTAGTGAATCGCGGTTTGCATAGCCTTCATAATCGCCATATCCAGCAACATGCACCGGTGTAATGCGAGTAAACAGTTGCTGATAAGGTATATATTTATACTCTCCCTGCTGTATATATTTAGCGGTGCCCTGTCCGGCCATCACTACGTTCCGCGGGTTCCAGGTAAATTTATAGCGCCAGGGATTTTCCGGGTCAGTCTCAGGAGCAATCAATCCTCCCGTGAACGACTCAAACGAAATCAGTTTACCACCTTGCTGTTTTATTCTATCAATCACCTGCATAGCACTCATGTGATCGATACCCGGATCGAGGCCGCATTCATTCAGCAGGAGCAATCCTTTTTGTCGCGCTTCATAATCCAGCGCTTTCATTTCATCGGAAACATAGCTGGCGGTAAGCAAGTGCTTGTTCAGTGCAAGACAATACGTAGCCACTATCGGGTGAAAGTGAGCGGGCATCAACGATATCACCACATCAGCCTGCGCTATAGTTTTTTTGGAAGTGTGTTCATCGTTAACATCAAAACGGATAGCCTCTCCGTGGTGTGATGCTCCTACTCGTTCGCGGGCAGCCTCCACCGAAATATCTCCTACTATAATTTTCCAGTTATTCGCTGCCGCTTCGCGAAGCAAGTATGCGATCAACACCGATGACGATCGGCCGGCACCTAATGAGAGAATGGTTTTCATAGTTATACAATACTAGGATTGTAAAGCTAACCGTAAAAGTCTGAAACGAAATGACCTGCATTACCTTTTCGCGGGTTGCTTTGCACGTAAAGCTTTTTCACTAACTTTTCATGTTCTAAGCTAATATAGCCCGATGAAACAATTTATAATCGTAAACCGGTTAGATGATCTGGATGCCGGATCAAAAGAACTGGTATTAAAAGCCAAAGAAGCTTTAGCACATGCCTATGCTCCATACTCTAACTTTATGGTAGGCGCTGCTGCACTGCTGGATGATGGTTCGGTGATTACGGGCATGAACCAGGAGAACGCTGCTTATCCTTCCGGTTTATGTGCCGAACGCGTAGCGCTGTTCTCCGCATATGCACTTTACCCCCACGTTAAGATTTTGAAAGTTGCCGTAACAGCACAGAAAAGAAATGAACACGAACTCACACCAGCCACGTGTTGTGGCGAGTGCCGGCAAGTATTGCTGGAGTTTGAAAATCGCCAGCAGTCGCCCATAGAAATTGTTATGCAAAGCCAGGATCATCGGTGGGTCAAGGCACCTTCGGCCAGTTCGTTGTTGCCTTTTGCCTTTAGCAATGCCAGCCTGTAAACAATACCATCTCTATAGCGGGTTAACCGGTATAGCTTTCGTGTCGTGAATATTCACTTTCAGCTTTTTCCATACAGCAGTTTTGGCATTTAGGGTATTTTACTTTACTTGGGGTTTATGAAAATTCTGCGCGATACATCTCTGCGACTGATCGGTATTTATCTGCTCGTTGTAATGTTTTTAATATACTTCGCAGAATTTTATATCATTCAGCACAGGATCAATGTATTGGATGAAGCCGAACAACGCCTTGATTTTACCCGGAGCGCCCAGCTATCGAATCAACAGATAGCGTTACTGGTACAACGCCAGCGCGCTATGAAGAATGACCTCAGTGTTGATATTGAGGCGAGAATCGTTCAGCAGGATCACATGCTGGAAATTCTGGGGAAAGGTGGCCGTGTCGATCGCACGGAAGTAATTCTCAAACCACTATCGCGGTTGCCTCGCATTTCTTATGATAACCTCGTAGGATATTGGACAGAATATAAAGAGTCAGTAAGAGATATGCTGACTTCTTCTTCTCAACCTGCGGCATCTGCTATACCTGCACCTGTTGCTGGCGACAGCACCTCACTGACAGATAGTGCTTCTGTTGCAGCTCCGGTAATTACACATACAGCAAGCGTACCCGTTTCTGCAGCAGCCCAGCTAAAAGAAGAAAGTCTGGCACTTACCCTATATCAATGGTATGACAATCTTTTCAACGATCTGGAAAGTGAAGTGCGCGATCAAAAATCTTCCGTGCATGGCTGGGTCATTGCCATTATCACATTCGATGTTGCACTGCTCACATTGGTGTTCCTTGCATTTGATAAATACGTACTTAAACCTCTGAAGAAACTTCGTGAGAATACAGCGGGTCATCAGCAAGTACGCGACTTTGTTCCGAATGAGATCGGGCAGCTTTCTACTGTGATCAATGAAACGCTGGAGAACCTGAAAGATGCTACGGACTTTGTTACTGCTATCGGTCAGGGTAATCTGGATATCGATTATCAGGCTACACTCGATAGCCGGTATACACATGGTAAGAACAAACTGGCAGATTCACTCATCGAAATGCAGAGTAAACTGAAGTCGCTGAACGAAGAAGAACGCAAGCGTCAGTGGGCTAACGAAGGGCTTACCAAGTTTGTTGATATTCTCCGCTCATCGAATGACGACATTCGTGCGCTGGGTGACAAGATCATTGCTGCACTGGTGCAGTATACACGATCAAACCAGGGTGCACTATATATACTCAACGAAGAAGACGAACATAATCGTTACCTTGAACTGATCTCGTTGTTTGCATTCGACATCAAGAAACATGAAACGCGCAGGATAAAATTAGGAGAAGGTCTTTTAGGACAAACCTTCCTGGAGCGCGAAACAAACTACTATACTAATTTCCCGGAAGAGTATGTGCGCATAACCTCCGGGTTGGGTGATGCTAATCCACGTTCCATTCTTATTGTTCCCTTAAAGATTGATATGCGGGTATATGGCATTGTAGAACTTGCCTCTTTCAACGAGTACCAGCAATATGAAATAACATTTGTAGAGAAACTGGGTGAGACCATTGCTTCATCGGTAGCATCTGTGCGTGCTGCAGAAAAGAACAAGCAGTTAATAGATCAGTTTCAGGTGCAGACGGAACAGATGCGCGCGCAGGAAGAAGAGATGCGTCAGAACATGGAAGAACTCCAGGCTACCCAAGAAGAAGTTGCCCGGAAAGAGCGGGGGTATATCGAACGCATACAAGAGTTGGAACAGCAATCCGGTAAGAGTATATCTGCTGCTAAACTGGAAGAAGCTACCACAGTATTCGCGCGCAAGGAACGCGAGCACTTAGACAAAATCCATTCACTCGAAACACAACTGGCGCAGAAGCCCGCACGGTCAGACGACTGGCAGGTAGCTGAAGAAGTTGCCAAGAATCTGAAAGTAAGTCTGGAGGCTTTAGAGATCACACAACAGGAACTCAACCGAAAATTAGGGTAAATCTGTAATTACAATAGCCTTAAATGAAGTGAAAGTTGGCTATTAAACAGAAGCTCATCTATATTTTGTGGTTATCTTCATCCCGTAATGTCTCACATCTGTATTCAAAGTTTTTAATCCTTTTTCCAAGGAATTAGGACGATTTCGTTAATTTGATTTACTTAGAAAAAATGTGTGCTGAGATGGCTTTTGAACGCATGTAAGATTTAATCGTCAAATCCATCCGACAGTTTACCAGAGAAATTAATTTTGGGTTCCTTTTTATAAAGACCTGTTCATGCTCGATATCGACATAGCTGACCTTAAGAGAATTTCGGAGCTGATTTACCAGAAGTATAATTATGACTTCAGGAATTATGCCATGTCTTCTTTTAAAAGGCGCGTACTCCGCATCATGGAACTGAAGAAGCTTTCCGTGGATAGCCTTTTAAAGAAACTTACCGAACAACCCTCCTTCATCAATGAGTTCCTCGATGAACTTACGGTGAATGTTACCGAAATGTTCCGCGATCCGAGTTTCTGGCGCATTATGCGCGAAGAGATCATCCCGGCAATCATGCTTAACCACAAGCAATTCAAGATATGGCACGCGGGCTGCTCTTCCGGAGAAGAAGTGGTTTCCATGTGCATTATGCTGAAGGAGATGGGCGTGTTGCAGGATGTTACACTCATTGCTACAGACCTTGATGTAAACATTCTCGAGCGAGCGAAAGCTGCCACCTACCCGGTGAAGAACATGGAGCTGAACGAGAAGAACTATATCCGTTTTCAGGGAACGCGAACTTTCAAAGACTACTATAAGGAAGAGAACGGCAATGCTGTTTTCAATAAAGACTTGTTTATGAATGTTTCCTTCCGCAGACATGATCTGGTAACGGGCGACATCTTTAACAAATTCGATCTTGTTCTCTGCCGTAACGTGATGATCTATTTCAATCAGGCATTGCAGAATGAAGTATTGAAGAAATTCCACGAGAGTTTATTTAAGTACGGATACCTCGCCATCGGTTCTAAAGAATCATTGATCTGGTGCGACTATGCCAGTCGTTTCATCGTGGTTAACAACGAAGAAAAGATTTACAAGAAAATAAAAGATTAAGTGAAGTTTGCCTTTTACGAATGAGTAAGTTCAACCTAAATAACAGCTATAAAGCCGTTGTTATCGGTGGGTCAGCAGGCAGCTTCCAGGGTGTAGTAAAGATCCTGTCACAGTTGC
>NZ_DATCSD010000216.1:0-10876 GCF_036568665.1 Ohtaekwangia sp.
GAGATCGGTGAACCTTTCGGTGTAGAGTCTAACGACCTCGCCTTAAATTCCATTTGCCGGACTATAGAATATTCTGTATTTGAGCAGGCTAATATACCTCAACCGCCATTGGCAAAGCCGACTTCTTATTTTTGGGATTAGCTAGCAATAGCTACAACTTTTTTCGCAAACCATATTCGACCCGCACAAATTTAGATTCGTTTTTAAATTTCTCATCCCGCAAAAAAAATCTCAGTTCGTTGTCAGAAGGCGGGATGTAAGTAATTGAGTCAGGTTCGTTGGAATTATAGTCTGGCAGGGAATCCAGTTGTTTTTTGGATTGGATCGTTCCCAGCAGCAGACCATTACTTGTTGCCCGCAATGTTGTAATCATCCATCTCTCCGGATTTTTAAAAAAGCTTCTGTTCAGGATAAAGTATCCCTTGTGTTTCTTGATAGCATACCAATCAGATTTATAGTATAATGTATCTATGGTAATAGTTCGTTGATAGACACTATCATTCTTTACAGTTACCCGCATGATACCTTGTCTGTCTTTATACACGGCATCTTTTAATGTCAATCTGTCGATTGAATCAACTTCGGTTATCGGTACATTTAGATTCCAAAAATGTTTTAAAATGATTTCCTGGTTGGTCACTGTAAGAAGACCGGAATCAACCAGGCTTTCGTATGTGCCAAAGAAGTTAGACGGGATATTGGTTGTATTCAGTCCTTCGGGTTGAGGAGTGTCAAATACAGGGAGCTCAGGAGGTTTGGCGCAGGCAGATGCGACAAGAGCCAAGAGAATGTATACTCTGAATTTCAGAACCGGGTTCATATATTAATTACTCTAAAAGTACTGTATACTTCTCACGATTTCACGATAGTAAAACTTTATGGAGTATTAGGAGCTGCCTGAACACCCAATTTATTTCAACTCAAAAACTTCACCGAGTGGTGTGGTGCTGAGTAATTTGTTGTTGTAGATAATCAGATTCGTTAATATATAGGGCGTGTTGTTATTATGGGACGATACAGGGACATAAAGTTTAACCCAGCGATTGTCCGTATAATAGTAGCTGACTTGTTCTCCTGTATTTGAGTAGCCTGCGATAATCAGGGTGCCATTGAACACTTGAATATCCTGAATGTCACAGTCCAGTGTTTCTCCCAAGATGGAAGATAATCCACCGGAAGTATATTTTTGAATGGTACTTGATACTTTATACTGATCGTCAACAATGTTGGAAGCTATATAGATATTTCCCTGATCATCTTTCACCATGTTGGATTGACCGCCTATATCCAGATACCTGGATTCGTTATTGGTATACTCAATAACCGGGTAATTGCTGATGTATAATTTGTCATTGGCAACCAGCATCGAATAGCCACTGTTGGTTTGTGATACAGGCGTGAAGTTCGAACCATCAAAACTCACAGTCGTGTAGGTCTTATCATCGATAACAATTCCCCCGCCCGCGATGATGAGTTTGTCATTATATACTTCCATAGCTGAAATGGTTGCATTATCGTTGGTGATCTTTTCGGCTTTGGAATCTATCACTTTAAAGAGACCATCATAATTGGTGAAGTATAGAACACCTTTGTATACGATGAAGTCGTTAGCGTAGGCAGATGTTTCAACCAGTTTGGTCCACTTGTTCGTGGAGAGTTTGTAAATTCCCGAGGTGCCGTCAACCATTCCCGAAATATACAGAGATGTACCATCTGCTTTTCTCATTTTATAGATGAAAGCCTGCGGGAGTTCTTTGCTGCCTGACCATTGGTAACTTAAGGACGATTCATCATTGTCCTGACAGGAGATATATAGCAATGCAGACAGGAGCAGGAGTAGAGATTTTATGTTGCGCATGAGGATATAACGTATAGCTATAAATGTAAACTTCTATATCTGGTAATGCAATGAACGTTGCTTTTTTTAACCATCCGCTTATTCAAGGATGAATTATTTCTTTCCGTTTAGAGTCAAATAGTAAGCTAAGTAGCAGCAGCACAGGTATACTTAACCAGCCGGTAAATACAAGTTCGATTCCGTTCTGCCCATCCGAAGCGTAGCATAATGTTTTGGACCTGGTAATAAAGTAAGATAATGCGAGTTGGATAAGAGTATATTCGCCTAGATTGAAGAGTATGATTGAACTGGTGCTTGTGTCTGTTCCGTCCAGTAATCGCGTGATCATGCCCTTATAAAAGTAGACGGGAAGTATAATGACGCCAACGAAACTTACCAGCCATAGAATGTTCCATGTAATTGTGCATTCTATTCCTAGCGATTGTAGTCCCATTTGCAGCCCTATGATTGGCATTACAGTAAAGCCAGGAATGAACAATCCGGCAATGGAGAATTTTGCAGTGATTGGTAGAAAATATCTTAGACGTTTACTAATCATGATTACTGTACGTGCTATTCTGAATTAATTTCCATTCTTCAAATGAAACGTCTGCGCAACTTGCCTGAACATTGTTTCGCTCGATTCAAAGTCTTCTGTGGCTGTACCAAATATAGCATAGGCATTGCTGTTATCGAACAGCATTACAAGGTACATGAGGTCGTGCGTGTTTGCATCCATCTGAGTTCCTTCTGCGGTAAATTCATATCCTGAAAATCCATCGATCGTAACAGGTTTACTTTCCTTTATCCGGATGTCTTTATAATGAAGCTCGTTGCGTAAATATTCTTCTGCTATTGTCTTTTGTTTGTCGGGTGTGGCGTCAGTTATATACTTAGAGGCTACAATAAAATTGAAGCGGGAGGCTGAGAGCATGTCACCTGATTCAGTATATATCAGCATACCATTGATCAACCGCGCAAATTTCAAAGGCGTGTCCTGAACATCAACCTTATATATAGCATCATCACTGGGGTCAGGAAGTTTTTCGTCCAGCAGTACCACTGACCGTATTGCTATCCTTACTTTGTTTATGATAGCGCTATCTGCACCCGGAATGGTTGCTGTCAGGGTTACGGTAACATGATCGTTACCAAAGTTGAGAATCTCTTTTGCAAAATCTTTCTCGCGAATGCTTTTGGAAAATCCCTTATAGTGATTCACATCAACGTTATGCTGGTCGGTAACGTTGGGCGAATCGTCATGTTCTGAGTCGCGGTTGAATGGCCGCTCGCTTTGTGTTACCGTAATGCGTGCAGTGGTAGTAAAGTCAACATAGGCTTCGCCCGTGGCGGTTGTTGAAAAACCCTCCGGTGGAACTATATATACATGCGTGCCGGTAATTTTTACGTGCTTGTCGCCTTTCGTGTTGTTGATTTGTTCTGTGGAAGCGGTGTCGCCCTCCGGCTGCCTGCACGACCATGAAACAAAAGCTGTTACGATAATAATGATGGCGACTTGGATTGGACGGAGAAACGTAATGGAAGAAGTTGTCATTTTGATTGGATACAGATATGGCTTATGGTTATGTGAATGTCGCCCAAATATAAGAACATTATCCGGCGAAATGCTTTCGGGTATGCGTTTGAAAAAATCAACTTCTCAGAACGAAGAATCTCCCCGAACAGTATATGGCGCGTAAATAAAAAATGACTGTAAATTACTTGGACTACTTTTAACCTTCGCACGATAGTTTTGCTATTTTAGCCTCTTCATTTATATTCTTTAAGATTCACAGATAGCCTGTGGGGACCAGATGAAAAAACTTGCATACTACTTTTCATTCATTCCGTTTCAACTGAATTTTTTCGTGTTGCTGTTTGTCACGGCCAGCGCCTATGCCATTGTGCATAACAAATATAGCAGCCTGGAAGAGCCCACGTATTTTATATTGCTGCTGAAGGCACTCGTTACCTTTACGGGAGTCGTGTTTATAATGATGTCGGGCATAGCATTGCTCACGGCTTTATTGTGCTGGGGGTATTTCTGGATCTATAGAAGATCACATCCTGGCTCGCCCATACAAGTAACCATCGGTGATGGCGAGAAAGCACAGGCAGGATATGTATCGCTTGGGCTCACGGCTATTGGTATAATCAAGCCGTTGCTGGGGCATGTAAAGGGCAGGGTCATTTTTGCCGACAATCGTATATCCGCTGCGTTGCCGTTGGATCAACCGGTTTTTGGCGACAGTCGTTTTATACGAAGTGCTATCAAAGCGGGCCGCCCGGTATGGATACCAGATATCAAGGAACATGAGGTAACAAAGGCGGTGCTATATTTTGAAGATATGTTTCGTCTCTTCTCTTTTCCGTTTGTATTGTCAAATGTGCAAAAGCTGTTAACCGTTCCGGAGGAATCGGAAGCTATCGCTGTGGATATACACCCCGATAAAACACAGGAAGAAGTGCAACGTATACAAATCCCGCGCAAAACCCGGGGCGAACTTTTAAACTATAAACACTTTGAAGCCGGAGACGACATCAGGCGAATTGTGTGGAAGATATATGCCCGCAATAAAGAACTGGTAGTAAAGATACCGGAGACTATGGATCCGTATGCTTCGCATATATATTTCCACCCGAGTTTCTATAATACAGGCTTGGCAACTGGAAGTATAGGGAATGCCATGCTGAATTATTACAAGGTGAGAATCCGCCAGGTATACGAGGCACTGTTGCGAACGGAATTTAGTGTGAAATATATACCGGACCAGGAGTCAACGACTACCATTCATGAATCGGAAGAAGCAGAGACGTGGCTATATCAACTCAGTACTTCGGTGTGGCAGTCAGGGAAAGAGGCGGTTGACTATATGAGTGCAAGGAAGGAGGGAATCTATTGTATATCTTCTCTTATACCGCTGTCGGAAGTAGAAGAGATATGCTCGAATAAAACTCCTGATACACTCGTTATCCTGGTAAAGGTATCAGAGCTGTGGCAAAACCGGAGTGCTTTTCACTGGCGCTCACTGTTTATAAAAAGTGATGAACATCCGCTGGATGTACTGAAAAGAAAATGGCTCTTTTCGCCAGGACGAAAAAAAATATTGAGTAACGAAAGCCAGGTGCAACGATACCTGGAAGATCAGTTGTTCAGAACTATTGTATTATGACGGAGAATGTAAAGAACCAGGTGCTGAGACTGATACTGCACCTTATCTTTTTAATATTGCCCACCGCAGCCATGGTGGTGCCCGCGTTGCTGCGCATAGATGCAGCGTTGGTATTTGTGAATACCGATATATATACCCAGTCGGTAGTGACACTCGTGGCTATTACGGCTGCCTATTGCTGTTACCTGTTGCGTTTCCGCTTTATTGTAACATTCCCGATTGTACTATTGCTGGTATATAGCTATAGCCGGGGCATGAGGTTCTTTTCAAGTAATGAGTTCGACTCGTATTATCTTACCGTACGCTACCTGCATCTGTCGGTGTTGTTTATTACCGGCTGGCTTATCGGGTACGGACTGGCGCGCTTCCGCTATTTCCCGCTGGCGCTGGCAGCGCTGGTGCTTACAACGGGGCTGGTAGACGCAGCCGGCTATAATAAAGACCTGCAACTGGAAGACTCTGTGCGCAATCTCTTCTTTGTAATACTGTATGCCTTCTATACGTATTTTATTCGAGAGACTTTAGAGAATATTGAACAGGTACGCTGGAGACATTTTCTGAATGCAGGAGCAAGGCTTGCTATATTTACTCTTCTCTTCTTTCTTCTGTTTCACACCTCTATCTTTTTTCTGAGAGGAGAATTTAAAGACACTGATCGCTCTATACGTGAGGCGCGCGAGCAGCAGCAAGAGCAGCGCGATCCGCAGGAAGAAAACATGCTGACCAAAAACAAGCAGCAGAAATTTGATCTCAACCAATACTCACAACTGAAATCGCGGTTCGGCACATCCAAAGAATTGCTGTTTGCAGCGTATGTAGATAACTTCTTTCCCGATCACCCGGAGATACCCAACCCGCTATATTTCACAAGCTATCATCTTACCAAATACGATGTAAAGTTGGAGCGTTTTATACGCGATCCGAAGATGCCGTCCAACGATCTCTTTGCACCCAACCCGAGCAAGATACCGCGATACTTTACCTATGCTGATTCGAGTGTTATAATAAACAGTCGCGGACCTTTATACAGGAAGATCGTGGAAAGCGAAATATACCTGGCCGGATTATCACCTCAAACCTATACTGCCCCGGGAACGGCCTTTAGTTGTCAGCCTATCAATGTAGATGCCGACTATAAACAACAATACTCGTTTGCCTATAAGACACAATCATACGTATCTCAACTCAATAGTGCTTACTTTATTTACAATGCTTCGGTAGGAGAGAACAACGTAATCAAGGAATTTCAGGAGTCGCGCGTGCAGGAGTTGAAGAAAGTGAAAGACTATCGTGCGGTGGATAAGCAATTCTATAATTACTATACGGAAGTTCCGAAGGGAGTGATCTTTGATTCTATACGAAGCCTGAGTAACCGGATAACAGCCGGAGCCGAAACACCGATCGAGAAGATATTGAAAGTAAGAGATTACTTTACATCCAAAGACGAAACTGGTAAGCCGCTGTTTAAATATACACTATATCCTGGCTCACCGAACGATCCGAATATACCCAATGCCAGTATGCTCTCGCATTTTCTTTTCAAGAACAAGAAAGGATACTGTACATACTTTGCTGCCTCTACGTTGTTTATGCTGCGTTCCGTAGGTATACCGGTGCGGATGACTACCGGTTTTATGACGGTTGATCGCAGCGATAAGAACAAAGGCTGGTATTTTATTTATGGCGATCAAGCCCACGCTTGGGTAGAAGTATATTTCCCGGAATATGGCTGGCTCGACTTCGATACCACCATCGGAAATGATGATGCACGCGAATCGCCTATGCCCGATGCAACACCACCGTTAAAGCCACAGAAGGCATGGTTTGCTACAGTAGGAAAAGTTACTTCGCTGGAGGCTACAACGCAAACGGCTACCATCGCTATAAAAGTATTGTTGCTGGGTGATAAAGAACTCGGTGGTGCCGGTGAGCATTCTATCAGTTTGAATATGAAAGATGCCACCATTACAAAAGGAAACTTTACTAAAAAGTTTAAAGATATACAGGTAGGCGACTCGGTAACGGCCGTGTCATATAACGATGCTATGCGCAGTATACATGCGAAGAAAAATGAAAAGCTTGCCAATGTACTCACCCGGTTGCCCAACCCGACTGTAGTAGATGAGGTAACGATACACGAAGAGCAGGAGAAACCTGAAACTACCGTGAACCAGGCAACCACGCATGAAGAATATACACCGTGGTGGGTATTTGTACTTATCTCGCTGGGTGTGGTGGTAATTATTGTGTTGTTGATCGTTCTCTTCCTGGCGCGCATACTCTTCCGGTATTACAACGGCAGGGCCGGGCGCAGTGAACTTCCGGAAGAGAAAGCGTACTGGATATACCGCGCCTCCGAATTTTTATATTGCCAGTTCGGCTTTTATCGTAACCAGCGTACTCCGCTTGAATTTGCCCAGTATACTATACGACCGGCACTCGGCATTGGCTATGACGAGTTTATACAGGTATATCATAAAGTTAAATATGATAAACTGCCTGCTGACGAGAATGATATCCGTATTATGAATCAATACCAGGCAACGTATACTGCCCGGGTGTTTGAGAAATATACTTTCCTTCAGCGGAATTTGAAATTCATGAATGTAGCATCTACCCTTAAATTCTTTTTTAATTAAAACGTGATGACCGACACAGCAGCAACTTCCACTCAGCAGAACGATAAAGTTTCGTTACTGATAGACAACATCGAAAAAGTAATTCGAGGTAAAAGAAAAGAAATAGCCCTGGTGATAGCCGCGTTTCTGGCGAAAGGCCACGTGTTGCTCGAAGATAATCCGGGCTCCGGTAAAACCATGCTTGCCAAAGCGCTGGCGTTGTCTATATCGAGGAATAATGATATAGAACATGGTCATCACTCCGAAAGTAATCTCGGATTTAAACGCGTGCAGTTTACACCCGATCTGCTCCCGATGGATTTGATAGGCAGTCATATTTTTGATGATGCCAAGAAAGACTTCATTTTTAAAAAAGGTCCGTTGTTCACCAATATACTTTTGGCCGATGAGATCAACCGTGCCTCTCCTAAAGTACAATCTGCGTTGCTGGAGTGTATGGCTGAGAACCAGATATCCGTTGGTGATCGCACCCATTTACTGGAAAAATTATTCTTTACTATCGC
Organism: Ohtaekwangia sp.; assembly: GCF_036568665.1. Taxonomy (GTDB): domain Bacteria; phylum Bacteroidota; class Bacteroidia; order Cytophagales; family Cyclobacteriaceae; genus Ohtaekwangia. The sequence goes on from NZ_DATCSD010000216.1 coordinate 8,153, forward strand.
CACACAAAACCCGATAGAGAGTGAAGGTACCTATCCGCTGCCGCATGCGCAGTTAGACCGTTTCTTTTTAAAGATGTCGCTGGGCTATGTTTCAGAAGAAGTAGAACTCGAGATCTATAAAAATTACAAGGCGATCAATAATGTACACGATAACGTTACAGAGGTATTGTCCTTCCACGATATCGTAGCCCTGCAGCAGGAAGCTGATGAGGTATACGTACACGAAGAGATATTGATCGCTGTAAAGAATATAATCCGCGAAACACGCAAGCATCCGTTTATACAGGTAGGTGCCTCTACCCGAAGCGGTATCATTTTTCTGAAATGCCTCAAGGCGTATGCGCGCGTAAATGGTCGAAACTATGTTACAGAAGAAGATATAGCAGACCTGTCGGAACCAGTGCTGCATCATCGCCTGATCTTCAAGAATAAGGATGCCAAGCAAAATGCCTTAAAGGAGATTGTAAAAAAAGAGACTGAACGACTCGCGAAGCTCAAGTTGGTAAATTTATATGCGGCACCGGTAGTCAGCGGCCAGGCATCCACACAAGCTGAAGATCAACAAACCCTGAACAGCTAAGCGAATAGCGCTATAGGCATTCACAAGTATACTCACGATTAACGGATAACATTCTCCATGAAATTACGGCCATATATAGTGCTGAATATACTGCTTGTACTCGTTGCTTTTGCGGGGCACGCACAGGTGCGCCAGACTATTGATGAAGAGCGCAGAGAGATATGGTATATGGATAAAAGAGCGCTTGAGCTTTCGGAGAAGTATATCAAGCTCGATAAGAACTATTATGTGGGGTATATGTATGAAGGCTCGTACAAGTTCGACAGGGCCACGGATTATTTTGGCTATAAAAATGCGATCAAACCATTAACCAAAGCGCTGGAACTGATTGAAAAAGATTATGACAAGCAGTTGAAAACGCGCACGTCTGATCTTCAAACGTATATAGGCGTATATCAGTATCATCGCGACTTCTCATGGATAGCGGGTCTTCTCTACGAGTGCTATAGCAACCTGGAGCAACCCGATGAGGCCGTACGCATATTGCACCGCGTAAAGAACAAGCATCAGCAGAAAGAGTTTTTTTGTCAGCCTTATAATGCATTGTGCTGGCTTGCACACCGGCATCGTTACTATACTTCTGCGAAGTATGCTTTTTTGAAAAATTCGATAGAAGCCAATGAGTCGATGGCGTTGAAGTTCCTGGACTCTGCCTTTATTAATGTGCGCGATAATTACTATATGAATTCCGGCATCTTCAACCCGGGACATGAGCAATATGAACTGAATGGTATAGCCTTTTACAAAACGCTTATCTATAGCTATAACTTTGAAATAGATTCCGCTGAGTATTATTACGACATGCTGCGGTTTACACCGTCATTCTCCAATAACAACTACGCCTATACCAAGTTGATGAACGGTGAGTTTGCCGAGACCATTAACTATTTTGAGCTGGAGAAGAAGGAAGATGATTTTTCGAGGAAGAATACAAAAGAGTTCTACTACATGTTGGCATTGCTGGATACCTATAAGGCAAATCCACAGAAAGGAATTAATGACTTGCATGCTACTATAGCCAGGGCAGGTTCTACACCCGGCTTTGGCTGGAACAACCTCGGCCTGGCGCGCGGGTATTATTATAACGGACAATTATTTGAAAGCCAGAAACACCTGGATAAAGCTTCTCAATTTGAAGAGATGCACATCAATACTACGTGGGGACCGGAGCAGTATGATTTTACTAAAAATATATTCTCGTACCTGAACAAAGAGCGAAAACTGCAAAGCATTTCGTTCGAGGATACACAGTACTGGTATAATATACCGGCATTGATAAAAATGACAGGGTTCTTTGCAGATGAGCAGTCTGATAAGTTTGTACTCATCAATAAATTTGGCGCTAACCCGGAGCGCGACTATGTATACTATCATATCTTCTCACCGGAAAGTACGATTGGTTTTGATGAAGTATGGAAAATTATTGATGGCCTTGATGCGGATTTTTTTATAGCTAAATTCAATGAACACCTGCAGGATGATCAGCGCATAAATATTTTTCGATACTATCGATACTTTATAGCACGATTGCTGATCAACAAGGGAAAGTATAAAGAAGCTGAGGGATTGCTGATGCAAGTATTAAACGACCCGCTCATAGACCTGGAACATGAGAAACTATTACAGGCACGTTGCTATGAGGCGTTGTGTCGGGTATATGATAAGCAAGGTAAAGATCAGGAGTATAAACGCTCGCTGGTTGCCTTCTATACACTCTATCCGCAACTGGTACCCTATAGCAAGAACACGATGTCGTTTAACCTTCGCGTAGTAGGCCCCACCGACAACAAGGAAGTAAAACAACTGCTGGACGAATTGCATGATTGTGATGTAAATTTACTGGAGGAAGAGGATCACGACTCCGAGTTTCCTACGGCTACGCTCACCTTCCAAAAAGCCGACAGTATATGGCGCGTTAGCTGCGTAGTAGCCAGTAAAGATTCCGTATTGGTAAGTCAGGACAGCCTGAAGATAGACGAGCTAAAAGGTGGCGGAAGAAAAATAGCCTACAACCTTTTTAATATACCCGTAACCACCATACCCGAATACGGTGAGAACGACTATGTGCTGATAGGCGGTATACTTCTTATTATAGCGATACTCTGGACAGCGCATAGAATGAAGAAGTCGTTGAGGTTTTAGAG
>NZ_DATCSD010000217.1:0-14528 GCF_036568665.1 Ohtaekwangia sp.
TATCGAACACCGAACAAGGAACACCGAATGATGAAGTATAAAGGCGCTTCTCAAAAACTCCATGTTATACCTGCCAATGCCTGGAATCCTCTTACAGGGTAGTTCAGGTAGATCGGGTATTTGTTGGACGTGATATTGTTCAACTGTACAAAGGCAGAGAAGGTTGGAGAGAAAAGGTACTCGGCTTTGAAGTTGAGGTCAAATGCTCCGGAGAGTTTTACAGTTTTGTTCGTTTCAGGATCCAATGCCTTCATACCGGCTTGTGCGATCAGGTCAGCAGAGAAGACAAGCTTCTGGTATACATTGATCGAAGCATTCGCGGTAAGTCTGGATGTAGGGCGATGCCATACTTCGGCAAAGTCGCCAGCATCATAAGCATAGAAATCACCACGCACCATAAACTTGGCGAGCTCGGATTGTGCATAACTCAGAGCTACATAAAAATTTGTTCTGCGGGTTGTTCCCTGATCATATATAGTATTGAACTTGGAAGGATCGCCTTCGCGGTTCACATACGAGTACCAGTTCTTTAACAACGTAGTTGATAAACCGGTATGTGCTTCTACTTTATTACCGAGGCGGGCGTTCAGTCCGGCACCAAAATCCAGTACACGGTTTGTATGGAACACTGCTACGTTAGGTGCAAGCCACATGTTTTCGTTGGTAAGCGACTGCAACGATACTTTATCCATACCACCGGAGAGAAACCCAACGGCATCTACCGAAGGACTCAGTGGATAGGTTGCTTTGAAGTTCGGGTATAGATGGAAGTTCTTTGAATCGATCGAATCATTTTCGAAGGCAGCTGTTACCCCTATAGACAGTTTTAAATCTTCAATCGGTAAAAATTCATACGAAGGCGCCAGGGTAAAAAGACTGCGTGGCTTTGCTTCCACTTTGCTGTCTTTACGGGTGATCACAGCATAGTCTGCCTTGAGATCTATTCTTGAATCATCATCAATTTTATACCCTGATTTAAAAGCAAGATCAACTTCCGATTCGCGTGCATCATATTTATCTGCGAGGTAGCTGAAGTTAGCACCTAATTTATAGGCGAGGTCTGAGTTTTTGGAGTTCGATAATTCTCCACCGAGTTTAATAAGATTGAATGATTGCTTCAGCGAATCTTTACCGATAGGTTCTCCCTGCGGATAACCATAAAAATGCGTGGTGCGATTTTCAAATCCTATGTTACCGGATAAGGCTATATCATCATTGAGCGAACGACCATAGAGTGACAAGCTTGACATACCACTGCCGGAGTTTTTTCCATCTACCGGACCTTTGCCGGAGCTGCTATGGTATATACGCGCACCGTATAGTTTGTTCTTGTCTTTCTTGCTATTGATATACCCTTCCAGCAATGGTGAAGCATAGTTCCCATAGCCCAACCGTAAGAAGCCGCCATATACATCGGAAGAGTTTTCTACTTTCAGTTTCAGCGGACGTACCTGCGGGTTGATCTGCGGTGCCTGAAAACTGAACGACCGAAAATCGTATGTTACCGGGGCTTTGATCCCTGCCTCTGCGGGCTTCGGTGGTATCTTATCAAAGTTACGATTGGCTTGTGGTAAAGATATCTTGCGATCGTTCTGGATCACAATCTCTCTTGATTCTATATCTCCTTCCCATTCTTCTTTCGGTTTCTGCTCCTGTGCAAAAGCCATTACGGAAAAGGAACTTGCTAATATCAGTAAACCGAATCGCATGGGTGCAAGCGTGGGGTTATGATTTGTCTTTTTCTTCATCGCAAAAAATGGTAAACGATCAATTATCCAGGGTATCACTTTCTACTTTCTTCTGTTTCTCCAGCTCGGATTGTTCGAGTTGTTTGAGCCTTGCTTTCGCCTGATCTTTCACAGACTGAAGCGGGAATTTATCCAGCGATTGCAGGGTAGCTCTCGCCTGGAACACATCATTCTGTGCTATAAAATTATCAGCGAGCAAGAGGAATGCTTTACCGACCCATGCATCGTATGTTGCAAAGTCGTTGATCAATCCCGTTAATGTTTCATAGCACTGTTTGTACTCTTTCTGATTGTAGAATATCTCGGCCAATAAATACTTTGCTTCCGCTCCGTACTCATCGCGTGCAGCGTTCAGCGTATTAAGAAACTCATCTTTGGCTCCTTCAAAATCGCCACGCGCCAATGCTGTTTTACCAAGGTATAGCGATGCTTTGTTCTGGGCACCGGCATTGATATTACCGCGTTCAATAATGATGCGGGCATATACATCAGACGAGTCGTATTGTGTTGAGAGGTAGAACGACTCCATAAGTCCGGCCCAGGCGTTGTATTGCTCCTTCTTCGTAGAGGCCATTTTCTCCAGGCGATGGAAATAGGTAATAGCCTTGCTATAGTTTGCCTGCTTGAAGTATATCTCCGCCAAACGTGCAGCTACTTTATTACCGGAGCTATAGGTCATGTCGTTGCTGAGCTCGGTATAGATCGGCAGCGCCTTATTAAAGTCTTGCAGGCGGAAGTACGATTCTGCTACATAAAATTTAGCATCCGTGATCTTTGCCGACTGCGGATACGAAGTTATATAGCTGTTAAAGCTGCTGATGGCCTGTGTATACTGCTGATCGAAAAACAGGTTCTTCGCAGTTTCGAAAGAAAGACTTTCTACACTTTCATCATTTGGATTCGCTTTTGAATATTGATCGAGGTTGCTTTGAAATTCACCTGAGCGGCCGGCCGCATTCAAGGCCTCCTGAAGTGGTAATAATATAGTCTTGGCAAGCGGATGCGTTGGAAACAACCGTATAACTGTTTGATAGTCGTTGATCGTCTTATCGTATTGTTTCAAATTATAGTTAGAAGCTCCTCTTCGCTCATAAGCATACGGCAGGAAACGTGAACTCGGGCTTTCGCGGATCAATTGAGAAAGTCCATCAACCGAAGCCTGATAATTACTTTGCTCAATTTCAAACAGTGACCGCTGATACATAGCTTCATCGCGATACTGTGATTTAGGATAATTCTTGATCAACTCATTCAACTGGTTGCGTGCTTCTCCATACTTGCGTTGCACACCGCTCATTACTCCGGCCTGCAGCAATACATAGTCTGCATCGGCAGTACCGGCTGCTTTCGCGCGGTTATAGGTTGCCAGTGCATCATCGTACTGTTTGCTCACGTAGTAGCAATCGGCCAGTCGCACCAAACCATCTGCATAGTTCGGTGTACTCTTGTCTGCCTTGTTGGTAAACTCTTTAAAGTTATATAGTGCCTTATCGTACGCCTGAAGATTGTAGTGCGCATAGCCCAGACCGTAGCGGGTCTTTAGTAATATTTCCGGATCAACGGTTGCGCCAAGCGCCACTACGCGCTGGTAGTCGGCAATGGCTTCGGTATATTTCTTACCAATGGAGTAAGCTTCTGCACGCCAGAAAGCTGCCAGGGCTACATAGTTCTTATCAACAGGTTGCTCCAGCGACTTGGAGAAGTATATAACTGCTTCGGGATAATCTTCTTTATTATATAGTTCGGAACCTTTCAGGTAAGCTGCCTTCTGGTATGCCTGGTTTATATATTGATTGCGCGCAGGCAACGCCTCTATATATTCTATAGCCTTGTTGAAGTTGTTGCCGTTTACATATACCTGCACCAATAGCTCTTTGATCTCGTTGGTATGAGAACTGCCCGGATAAGTTTTCAGGAATCGTTCAAACTCTCCTATAGCCTGATCGGATTTACCTACATCGTATGATACTTTGGCAAACTGAAATGTACTCTCCTCTACCAGGCTTTTATCTTTGGGATTCTTGCGTGCATAATCAAAAGCATTTAGCGCCAGTGGTTTGTTGCCCTTCTTGAGGTGAAGTATACCTAAATAGTACGAAGCATAATAGCTCACCGTATCTTTAGATGCCGCTGCCTTGTCCAGGTATTCAATGCCTCGTTCGGTATTGCCCGTTACATAGTTTGCATAGCCTGCACGGAAGAACAAACCGCTCTCTGCTTTGGCATTGCTGTCAAAATATTTCTGATAGGACTCAACAGCTTTTTTGAAATCGCCTTTATAATAACTTGCTTCTGCTACCAGCATGGCTATCTCATCAGCATTGCTTATATCGGAGCGACCTTTCAGTGTGTTGGCATACTCGATCAGTGCATCGTATTTCTTTTGTTTATAGTATATATTGGCAATGAGGCTCGGCACGATGGTAGCATACGATGGGCTCGTCTCTGCTTTCTTCAGGTCTGTTATAGCATCATCATATTGTCCTTTAGAGTATTCGATGAACCCCGCATAGTAGTTTGCAGCGGGGGTATAGGCAGTGCTTTGCTTCTTTACAAAGTTAAATTGCTCGAGTGCTTCATCCAGCTTCTTCTGGTTGAAAAAGCTATAGCCCCATTTAAAGTGTCCCTGGTTTTGTTGCTCCGATGTAAGGGCCGGGAAATTTACTTTCTTGAAATAGCCCGATGCTTTTATATAGTTACCTTCTGCATAGAAGAAGTTGGCCAGATCGTAATAGGCAGTAGAGGCTTTGGGGCTCGAAGGGTTGTGGGTAATAAACTCATCGATGAGTTTCTCGCCATCTTTATGGCCGAGGTTAAGCGCGCTGAATGCTACATAGTACTCTGCTTCTCCCCTGCGTGCATCGGTTGGTGAAGCCTGCGCTAAAAAGTCGGAGAACACTTCGCGTGCAGCGCCATAGTTAGCATGCTGTATAAGTTCTGTTCCGCGATGGTATAGCCTTTCAACTTTGTTCTGCGACAGTTGATCCTGCGCATACATACATTGAACGATGAAAACTAACCATAAAGAAGCTATTAATCTGTGCATTACGGTAATTACGATTTGAGTTTAAAACAGCGCACCTGAAAAATTATTGCAAATAAAGAACCAAAAAAGTGAGTTAAAAAAAATCCGCGCTGATGAATTTGCATGGACTTAAAGTTAATGCTCTCTATGCAAGGTTCAAAGTTTAATGTTCAAGGTTAATGTTGAACATAGAACGTGAATTATAAATCTGCTAGTTCATCAGGCGCCATACAAGTTCGCGGAAGATCTGGCCTTCATCGGCCGAGCCGGTATTTACCCCTTTCAATTTGAGGTCGGCTTCTTTGATGGAAGATATATTATCGATGATCTTCGGAAGTGGAAATTGTCGTAAAGCAAGACTATAATCACGCACTGCATACGGACTCACTTTCAATTCACTAGCAAGTCCTTTATCGCTCTTGTCAGTAGCTTGAGAAGCGACCAGTAATTTACTGAAGAACGAGAAGAGATAGGCCACTACGGGTATCATCGGGTTCTTCTTGGTATTGCTCTCGAAGTAGTTTACAATCTTGTTGGCAAGCAATGTATCGCGTTGCAAAATCGCTTTCTGCAATTCAAAAATATTATACTCTTTGCTCACGCCCACCTGGTTCATAACACGCTCGGCTGTTATACTTTCGCCTGCTGCCAGGGATATAGCGAGCTTGTCTACTTCATTCGCGAGGCGGTGCAGATCGTTGCCTACAAACTCGCACAGAGCCTGCACGGCACGTTCATCGATCGATACTTTCTTGTCCTTGCAGTATTCCGATACAAACTCCGGCAGTTGATTGTCGTATAGCTTTTTGGTGTTGATGGTAACAGCATACTGGTCGATCTTCTTGCCTAACTCTTTGCGTTTATCGAGGCTCTTGTGTTTATGACAGAATACCAATACCGTGCTGGGCACTGCTTTGGTAACATAGTCGAGCAGTAATTTACCACCTATATCTTTACCCAGATCCTGTATATCCTGTGCCTCTTTCACGATCACCACTTGTCGCTCGGCCATCATCGGGAACCTCCGCGCATGCGTCAGCACGGTCGACATCGCTACATCTTTACCATATACCACCACCTGGTTAAAACCTTTCTCGGCTTCCGATAGTACATGGGCTTCTATATAGTCGGCAATCATGTCGATGTAGAATGTCTCTTCACCCTGCAGAAAATACACCGGTGCATATTTTCTGCTTTTCAAATCACCTAATATCTTTTTTACTGTTGCATCCATAGTACTGTATCACTGCGAGTCCGCAAATATCAAACAAAAATCAACACACAAAATCAGTTCACGCTTTTCTGTTTACTAAATGATACGGCCGTGGTAATGCCTACCAGGGCTCCGGCAAAATGCGACTCCCACGAAATATGCGGATCGGTGGGCAACACGCCATAGAAGATACCTCCGTATAGCAGCAGAATGATGGTGGAGATGAAGATGGACATAAAGTCTCTGCGAAAAAATCCGAACGAGATGAGAAAGAAAGCAAGGCCATATACTACACCGCTGGCTCCTATATGATTGGCGGGTCGGGCAAACAGCCACACCAGAATGTTCGTCCAGAAGTATGCCCGAAAAAATACCTGCCCTCCTATCTTTCCATAGAAAAAGAACAACACGCATCCGAGAAAGATCATCGGTATAGTGTTGGAGATCAGGTGCAGCAGGTCGCCATGAATAAGCGGTGCTGTAAATATACCGATCAGCCCGTGGAAGGTGCGTGGCTCTATACCAAAAGCACTCAAGGGTAAACCGAACATGACTTCGATATAAAATGTAGCCCACATCAGAAACACAAGCCGGAGTGGTACAACCGAGCTGCCAAAGAGAGAGGATTGTGCTGCCATAAAAAATTTACTGGGCAAAGCCCGGTACAAATATGAAAATTGTCAGCTAACGATCAGCACATCGAAAAACAAAAGACATTATTTTTTAGCGGGGTCGTTGATCATGGGTAAATGAAGATACTGCGCTTCTTCCGATGCAACCGTTTTTATACCCCATAACCCGCCTGAAGAGGAAGCTATCTTTTCAGAAATACTCTTCAGCATTTCGTAATAGGCGATCGAAAATTCAGGATCAAGTTTTCGCCAGAGTGAATTTAATTGCTGAAGTTCCTCTACCAGCATGGGGGTACGCTTGGATGCTTCGAAGGGGTAACTCTGGATCAGTATCTTGATCTTGTCTTCAAAGTCCTGCGCCATCTCCTTGAAAAATCCAGACAGCATTGATCCATTCTTTTTTTGTTTCTGCACAATAGCAATCGCTTCCTTGATCTCCTTTCGATCGATCTCACCGTCTGCTCCGGCAATCAGTATGCATACAAGAATAGGGGCACGAAGCATCAGCTCCGTTTCCGGGTCGGTGAGTGTTTGAAATTCTGGGATCATGAAGTAAGGACTTGGTACTCTAAAGTTGTAGAAAATATCAGTGAAATGATACGAATGAGTTCAATAAAAATTCGGGGTCCGGGTACTGAATATCATTTAAACTTTTTATATCATTACTTACAACTAACCGATTGTATTTGTGAATGAACCGGATAAGTTTTAATTTATTTCCGTTGCCCGGCTGTATACCCGTTAACGACTTGGCTAATGGACGTTTGACCTTTATATTTACCTTCCAAACTTCTACGCATGTACGAGAAAGATCCCGTTAAAATTTTTGTTGTCGAAGATGATCCGGCTTATACAAAGTTTTTGAAGTACGTACTGGAGCTGAACCCGGACTACGAAGTTCAGTTCTACACTTCGGGAAAAGATTGCCTGGCCAATCTGTATAAGAACCCGGCCGTTATTACACTCGACTATTCGTTACCTGATATGCCTGGCGAGAAGGTGTTGAGCCAGATACGCAGCCATGATCCGAACATCAACGTGATCATCGTATCGGCCCAGGAAAAGATTCATACGGCTGTAGAGCTGCTTAAGCTTGGGGCTTACGACTATATAGCGAAGGATCATGAAACGAAAGACCGCCTGCTGAACTCCATCAACAACGCGCGGAACAAGACTTCGTTGATCAAGGAGATCGATCACCTGAAGAAGGAGATCTCGGAGAAATATACTTTTGAAAAGAGCATCATCGGTACCAGCCCGGCTATCAAGCGGGTATTCTCCTTACTGGAGAAAGCGGTACAAACAAATATATCGGTAAGTATATCCGGTGAAACAGGAACCGGTAAGGAACTGGTGGCCAAAGCGGTTCACTATAACTCCAAGCGCAAGAACAAACCGTTTGTAGCGGTAAACATTGCTGCTATACCACACGACCTGATTGAGAGTGAACTCTTCGGACATGAGAAGGGCGCATTTACCGGTGCCCTCACCAGGCGCATTGGTAAATTTGAAGAAGCCGAAGGTGGCACCATCTTCCTCGATGAGATTGGTGAGATGGATCCGAACCTGCAGGCTAAACTTCTCCGCGTGTTGCAAGAGCGTGAAGTTACCCGCATCGGTGGCAACCAGGTGATCAAGCTTGATGTACGGATCATTGCTGCAACACATAAAGATTTGTCAGAAGAAGTAAAGACAGGTCGGTTCCGCGAAGATTTATACTATCGCTTGCTGGGTCTTCCGATTATGCTTCCTCCCCTGCGGGAACGCGGGCAGGATGTTATACTCATCGCCAAGCATTTCCTCGATCAGTTTGCGCAAGACAATCAACTGCGCAAGTTCAAGATCAGTGCTGAGGCGCAGGAAAAGTTACTACAGTATCCGTTCCCCGGAAACATACGCGAGCTGAAGTCAGTTATAGAATTGGCGGCTGTTATGACGGAAGAGCAGGAGCTTCGCCCGCAGGATATAAGCTTTAACAGCACTACCCGCATGGAGTCGTTCCTATACCAGGAGATGACCATGCAGGAATTTATGTATCGCATCATCCGGCACTACCTGAATAAATATGACAATAACGTGCTTGAAGTTGCACGAAGGCTCGACATCGGTAAATCTTCTTTATACAGGTATCTGAAAGAGATGGAGACGATCGGCATCTGACATGAAACTCGAACAGTACGTAAAGAAAGGCTCCTTTTATGAGTCCGTGGTAGAAGACGGCTCCGACATTATCTTTATTGTCGATTATGCCGGAGAAATATACTATCACAACGCCTCGGCTAGTGAAACGCTCGGGTATAGATCGAAGAGCCTGATGGGCAAAAACTTCTTCGACTATATACTTCCTGAAACGCGCGAAGAGTTTCAAAAGAAGCTTCGTAAAAGTCAGAACCGCGCCTATACCGAGAAAGTAGAATTTCAATTCCTCTGTAAAGACGGCACTTATCGCTTTCTTGAATTTAACGCGATTAACCTTAAACATAAGCAAAGTATACCGGGCTTTATTCTCGACTGTCGCGATGTAACGCAGCGCAAGGAGAATGAATCAGAACTGGTGCGCCTGCAAAAAGCAAAGGAGCAATTTCTGGCCAACATCAGTCACGAGATACGCACGCCTATCAATGGTATAGCAGGCATGGCCAACCTGTTAAGTCAGAGCCCAAGTCCTGAAGAACGGGAAACATACCTGAACGCGATCAAGCACTCGGCCGAGAACCTGAAAGTTATTATCAATGATATTCTTGATCTCGCAGCGATCGAATCGGGTAAACTTCGCTTTGAAAAGATCGCCTTCAACCTGAAAGATCTTCTCCCTTCGCTCATCAGTACATTTATGTATCAGGCAAAGGAAAAGAAGATCGCGCTCGACTATCGCATCGATGAGAAGCTGAATAAAATTCTGTTGGGCGACCCTGTTCGTCTGAACCAGATCTTGATCAACCTCATCAGCAACGCTGTAAAATTTACCCATACCGGCTCCATCCAGATAAAGTGTACAGCAGAACGTGAGCAGCGTGGTATGTGCTGGGTGCGTATTGAAGTAACGGACACCGGTGTAGGTATACCGGAAGAAAAACTCACCACTATATTTGAAAGCTTTAGCCAGGCCGATGCCAGTGTAACAAGACGCTATGGTGGCACCGGGCTCGGCCTCACCATTGTAAAGCAGATGGTTGAATTGCAGAATGGGAAAATCCATGTGGTGAGTAAAGAACATGTAGGCTCTACGTTTATGGTTACTATACCTTACTTCGTTGGTAAAGTAAATGCCATTACGCAGGCTACACCACGCAAGGATAAAACGGTGAAAGATCCCAACACCTCGCAGCTGCGTGTATTGCTGGTGGAAGACAACGACATCAATCGTTTATATGCCAAAAGTATATTGAAGAACTGGCAGTGTTTTATTGATGAAGCCGAGAACGGCCTCGTGGCGATCGAGAAGATCAAGAACAATCATTTTGATGTAGTGCTGATGGATGTGCAGATGCCGGTAATGGATGGCTATGAAGCCACTAAAGCGATCCGCATGATGGAGCAATCGGCCAACCTGCCCATCATTGCACTCACGGCCAACGCTACGGCTACTGACGTAGAGAAATGTATAGCAGCCGGCATGAACGATTACCTGCCGAAGCCTTTTACACCGGAAGATCTATACCAGAAATTATTTGACGACCTCAAGATAAAGCCGTCGCTTGTAACCAAGGCAACACCGGCTGCCATGAAAGTTATTCCATCCTATAATCTGAACTATCTCCGCTCAGTGTCGGGGAATAATGAAGAGTTTATACGCGAGATGGTATCAACGTTTATACAGACCATACCGGCTATACTGGAAGATATGAAGGTGGCGATGGGTGCACAAGACTGGCTGAAGCTTTCGCGCCTGGCTCACCAGATCAAGCCATCGTTCATCCTGATGGGACTTGACTCACTGCGAAGTGACATTGTTTTTATTGAGGAGAACAGCAAGCAGGAAACAAACCTGCACGAAGTAGAGCGCCTGGCGCTTGATTTCATTGAGCGTTGCAACAGTATGCTACCGGAATTGTCCAAGGAAGGACTTCCGGCAGCCTGATATAGCATCTTCTTACTTCTTAGTTCGAATTCATTACCACGATCTTGGTATACATCACAGCACGATCGTTTGCCTGAATAGCCAGTATATACATACCATCGGCAACTTGTGTAACATCGATCTGTTGCGGCAAGGTGAGGTCGCGATTCACATTACCTGCCGACACTACCGTACCGCGCTGATCGATCAGCTTCCAGGTATAGTCGCGATTCAGTTTATCGCCCAGGTATAGCTTGATGCTCTGCGATGCAGGGTTCGGGTATATCTGCAGATTTTCCAATGCAGCCACCGCCGGATCGTCTGGTATACCCACCGGTGTTTTTGATACTTTCGTTTGAGGTATCTTCTGGATCACCGTCTGCAACACTCTGCGTGTAGCTTTATCCTGTGCAAAAGCAATGATATATAGACTGTCGCCATTGGCGATCGGTGTCTGCAGTTCAAATGTTTCATCAGCATCCGGCTTGCTATAGGTTACGGATGTACCGGCCACCAGCGGATCGGTGATGATGAATCCTTCCGGACCATACAACAACTTGCGCAGTGAGAAGCGGTTGCCGTTCACACCATTCTCTACCAAGGCGGCTTGCAGGATGATCGGAGGATTGAACGAGTTCAGTTTATCAATGAATTTATAGTTGATGTCAGCTTTCAATACATCCGGAGCTGTTGAGCCATCGATCGCTATATCAATTTCGAACGAAGGATCTTCCAGTGCACGTCTGTCGAGATCATTTACCGTAATGTTACCGGTATATCCGTTGAACGTAGTTCCGTAATAATCGCCCAATATACCATCCATGATCGAAGCCGGTGGTTGTCGTATACCATAGAACAAGGCTCGTGCACTCGGATCAGTCGGGTTGGCTTTGTTGATTTCATCTACTACACCAGCCATCTCCATGTGATATTGCAACTTGATAAAGTCTTTGGATACCAAGTCATCAATATACTCTTCCGACTGGCTGAGTGTTGCGTTTACATTCGAATCGTTGGTGTAATGTTCTACCAATACATTACGCTTCTTCTCTCCTATATATATATCATCGAAAGCAAAACCGTTTGATACTGTTCCCGGGTTGTTATCACTGTTGCTACCAAACGCTATACGGAATACCACGGTGTCTTTGGGCAGATCGTTCAAATTATACCTGGCATCGCGCCAGCCGTCTGTTGCACCGGTCCATGCATAGTTATCCTGACCTCCCGGATGACCACTCAGGTCTGAACCGTTATACCATTCTATACCCAATCCTTTATCGGTACCAACGGTTTCCCAGGAGATACCTCCATCAGATGAGTATTGCAATACAGCACCATCAAAATTCTTATCAGAGTCCGACCAGTACTTCAATGCCACCATCGGTCTGCTCAAACCATCCAGGTTCACACAAGGTCCTATCACATAAGATTGCTCATTCGGATAGTAGGTACTCACATAGTTGTTGGCAGCCGTAGTGTTGCCACCCGTCCACCACGCATTGGTACCGGAGTATGCCTGGTTGATATGTGCACCATTCACGTTACCGAATGTCCAGCTAGAGTTACCTGCCTGTTCAACCTTGATCCAGGTTCCCTGCCCGCTTTCGAAATCGGTCTGGTAGCCATTGCTGGAAACCGGTTGATTGTAGTCCAGTATATATACCCGTTGTGTTGTATCCTTCAGGCAACCCACATCGGTCTTCACACGCAGCGTAACATCATACGCCTGGAAGGTGCTGTACTTATGACTCGGATTATTATAGGTACCGGAAGTTTTCGGGTCAGTCGGTACAGATACACCCTTATCTCCGTATCCCAATACATCGCCATCACCAAACACCCAGCTATACTCTTTTATACTTCCGAGTGATATGGTTGATTTGTCTTCGAATTTCGTTGTCTGTCCGCTACAGATCTTGGTCCAGTCAAAATTCAGTTTAGGCACTGGCCCAACCTGTATACTTTCGATCACTTCATCCGAACAGTTCTTATCCGTTGTTACCGTCAGCTTAACATCATATATACCGGGTTGAGTATAGGTAAGTGAAGTTGCTGAATCGGGACTTGTTAGACCACCGAAGTCAAAATCCCAGAGGAACTTCGTGATCTTGCTGTTATAGGTGTTATTGGGTATATCCGATAAGCTGGCAAATTTAGCAGCATCCGTAACGCACGCATTGTTGGTCAGAATAACCGAGTGTGGTGATGCATGCACAATTACTTTCTTGATATACTCGGTACGCGCATTCAGGGCGTTGGTATAGGTATACTGAATGAAATAAGCACCTGCTACAACTCCGTCTGTATTTACGTACCATTTGTTGTTAACAAAGTTGACCGTTATACCCGCTGTAAGACTCAGGAACTCAGTAGTAGGAATACCGGTAGTGTGATCAGGTATACCGATCAATTGCAGCAATCCTGTTTCAGCACAAATCTGTAACGCCCCTGTTGCATCCACTACAGCACCATCGATGTTGAAGTCAATGTCTGTGATCGGGTTCACCACTGTGGTCTGTGTGGTAAAGCCCACACAACCAGTAACGTTATTCGTAACGGTATAGGTAATGGTATTGAAACCAATGTTGGCGATTGACGGATCAAATATATTCGTACCGGATTGTATACCCGGCCCGGTAAACACACCATTAAAATTACCACCGGATGGAACACCTGACAGCGGATCCGGAGCATCATTCTCTGCATATGCACTTTCCAATCCAAAGATCAAAGGCTCCGGCAGTGGATTAATTTTTACATATACATCGTCTGAAGTAATCGAGCAAGGGCCTGCACCATCAGGGTCGTTAGTAGTCAAAGTCAATAATATACCTCCTCCGGCTATATCTGAATTTGTCAATGTATAGGTAGAAGCAGGATCGGCCACATTCGAGAATTGTGCGCTGCCCGAACCACCACTCCAGGTAACCGAAGAAGTAGTACCAGAGTAACTTCCATTCAACTGGACCAGCTTATCCTGACAAACTTCAAAATCATTTCCGGCAAATACTTTTGCCGATTCATTGATGTGTACATCTATATCATCCGATACAATGGTACAAGGACCAGAACCATCCGGATCATTGGTTGTTAAACGGAATGTCAAGGTGGTGCCTATATCTCCGGCCAATACACCGTAGTTGGCCGTAACGGTGCTTCCAGTTATACTGCTGATCGACAATGTACCTCCGGCTGTATTTACCGGACTCCACGAACCTGCCGTAGCGCTTCCGGCAATTATGCCCGACAGATTTATTTGCGCTGGCTCGCACACTACCTGGTCTACCAGTGGTACGATGCTCGCGCGATGATTGATCTGTATTCTTAATGTATCTGATTTCTCAAAGCAAGGACCTACTCCGTCCGGATCATTCGTCACCAGGTATAATTCTATAAATCCATTCGTAACGTCAGCATTCACAGCGGTATAGGTAGATGTTACCGTTCCGCCACTGGTAGTACTTGCCGAGATAGAACCACTGCCGGTTTTGATAAACCAGTTAGCCGATGTAGCGCTTCCGCCAATGGTACCACTCAATGGTATACTCATCGGCATCACTGCACCTTCGCAGACTGCAAAGTCAGCACCTGCATTGATCGTAACACTTGGATTAACTGTTACCGTTACAGTTGAAACCGGACCATCACAACCATTGGCTGATGGTGTAATCGTATATACAACGGTACCGACAGACGCATTGGTCGTAGTGAGTACCTGGCTGATCAATGATCCATTACCAGCGGAGGCACCTGTTACATTACTGCTTGGTACAGCCGTCCAGGCAAACGTAGTACCCGAAACATTTTTAGGTGAAGGAAGAATAGTAATCGAAGCCGTCTCACCGCT
>NZ_DATCSD010000218.1:0-26120 GCF_036568665.1 Ohtaekwangia sp.
CTCGCAGAAGCTGCCATTGCAAAAGCTCGCACTTTAGGGGCACATAAAATTATATTATACTCGCATACCAGTCTGGCTACAGCCATCGGGTTGTACAGAAGGTTGGGCTTTATTGAAGTGCCGGTGGATGGCACCTATAAACGAAGCGATATAAAAATGGAATTGGCGTTATGAAAAATATTACCATCCGGAATGCATTCTTTGAAGATGCAGAAACTTTATGCGCATTAGGGATACAAACCTTTCGCGAAACGTTTGACGAGCACAATACTGCTGAAGATATGGAGCAGTATCTTTCGTCTACATTTACAAAAGAGAAACTGCAGCAGGAACTGGAAGAAAAAGATACCGTTTTCTTTTTAGCAGAAGAAGATGATGAAGTGATCGGCTATGCGAAAGTACGACAAGGCGAAGCACTGTCAGAGTTAGGCAGCGATCGTGCATTAGAGATACACCGGATCTATGTAGCCAAGTCGCACCTGGGCAAGCGTATAGGCAATGCGTTGATGCAGGCATGCCTGGAGTATGCACAGGAGGCGGGGTATGAAGTAGTGTGGTTGGGCGTGTGGGAGCATAATGCACGGGCCGTTTCGTTTTATAATAAATATGGTTTTGAAAAATTTGGTGCTCACACTTTTGTGTTGGGGCAAGATGAACAAACAGACTGGTTATTAAAGAAGAGTATAGCGTGATACAATTTCGTGATGCAACGATACAGGATCTGCCCGCGATCGTTGCTATTTATAACACCACCATCGCAGGTCGTATGGTTACAGCTGATACAGAACCCGTAACAGTAGAGAGCAGAGTGCATTGGTTTGAGACACATTCACCAGCCCGACCGTTGTGGGTGGTAGAAGATGCAGCGGGAAATATAGCAGGATGGGTAAGTATAAAATCGTTTTACGGTCGCCCGGCTTACCAGGCTACTACCGAGATCGCAATCTATCTTGATCCTTCGCAGCGAGGTAAGGGATTAGGCAGGCAGATTTTGGAAGAAACCATTACAAAATGCAGAGGTATAGGCATTAGCACATTGCTCGGTTTCATCTTTGCACACAACGAACCGAGCTTGAAATTATTTAAACATGCAGGCTTTGAGCAATGGGGATTGTTCCCCGATATAGCAGAGCTTGACGGTATAAAAAGAAGTCTGGTAATTTTGGGAAAGAGAATATAAAAAGGAGAATAAAAAACGTAAACATGAAGAAACTTGCCTGGTTCGATCGTCAATTCACTTTCGGTTTACCTTCCGGTATGCTTCCGTTTTACCTGGAGCGACTCAGTGGTACTGCGTGGCGCATGGAAGCGAAAGTAAAAGGTATAGCAGATGAAATTCTGTCGGAGCGATGGAACGATAAGTGGAGTGTGAAACAAAACATTGGTCACCTCGCAGAAGTAGATGAAGTGGCTTCACAACGGATCGACCAGATGTTGCAGGGAGCAGAAGTGATGGCACCAGCTGTATTTGAGCCGCGCGATTACAACGCGATGTCCGTGCAGGATGTGATCGCGTACTTTCGTGAGGGCCGCCTCAAGCACCTGGCGAAATATAGCAGCCTGCGTGATGAAGACTTGCTGGTATCTTCTATCCACCCGCGATTGAAGCAGCGCATGACGCCAATCGATCTTGCTTTCTTTGATGCAGAACATGACGATCATCACCTGCTCATGATCAGCGAGATTCTGGCGCAGCATACCTGAAGGGAAATAGCGTGAGCTGATTATAGCTCATACGGTATATATAGTTCAACCACCTTAAAAACCACCTCTCCATGTCTAAAATCATTACCATCGTTGCATTTGATAAGTTTACGGATATAGATGTATATCTCGCGTGGGATCTCTTCAATCGCCTTCGATTGATTGACTCAAGCTGGACGGTAAAGATTGTAGGCACCGAGGAAGTACATACTTCAGTAACCGGTCTCCCATTGCAAACCCACGGCACAATAGAAGAATGTGCTACGGCAGATGTAGTATTCTTTGCAAGCGGCCCCGGCACACGTAAGTTAATGCGCGATACTGCATACCTGGAGCGCTTCGATCTTGATCCGGAGCGACAACTGATTTGCTCGATGTGTTCAGGTTCATTGATACTCGCAGGGCTCGGATTACTCAACGGAATTTCAGCCACCACATATCCCACCGCTATAGATGAACTGAAATCTTTTGGCGTAGTGGTGGAAGAAAAACCACTCGTTATTCATGGAAATATAGCGACAGCGGCCGGTTGCCTGGCTGCGATCGACCTGGTGGGCTGGGTCATCGAGCGCACACACAATGCATTGGCACGACAGGAAGTTATTGCTTCGGTTCAGCCGGTAGGTAAAGGATTGGAGTGCATCTACTAGTAAGTATATAAATAGAGCAGACTAAACTTTTGTATCATGGTAACACAGGTTTTGAAAACAATCTTCCATCGCGATCTGTCTAAACTCAGGCAGGAGATAGCTTCGTATAAACAGGAATCAAATCTATGGAAGGTAGATAAAGATATAGCGAACCCGGCCGGTAATTTATGCCTGCACCTGGTGGGGAACCTGAATACTTATATAGGAGCTACACTCGGCAACACGGGCTATATACGCAATCGCGATCTGGAGTTCTCTGCCAAAGGCATAGCTAAAGAAGAGCTGTTGCGCAAGATCGATGACACCATCACCATGATTGGCCCGGTGCTGGATACATTAAGTGAGGAGCAATTAAAAAGTGAATATCCCATGCTGGTGCTGGCAGAGAAAACATCAACCGAGTTTTTTCTGATACACCTTGCCACGCATCTTACGTATCACCTCGGCCAGGTAAATTATCACAGGCGATTGCTCGATAGCGTTGCTGCAGCCGTGCGTACATAACCGGAAAATTGAAGCCATGTATACCCCTAAGTATTTTCAGCAGGCTGATATACCGGAGATAAAAGAATTTATCCGGCAAAATGGTTTTGGTATTCTGGTGAGCCAGCATGCGGGCGCGTTGATGGCTACACATATACCCTTAGAGTTATCGAAGGATGGCGATAAACTGCGTGGTCATGTTGCGAAAGCTAATCCGCAATGGAAGAGTTTTCAAACAGCAACTGAGGTGTTGGCCATTTTTCAGGGACCGCATACCTATATATCTTCTTCGTGGTATAATCACAAGAATGTGCCTACGTGGAATTATATAGCGGCCCATGCCTATGGAACGCTGAAAGTTTTGGAGGGCGATGATCTGTATCATTCGCTGGTACATTTAATGGAAAAGTACGAGCAAGCTTCCGCTAATCCTGTTACTGCAGAAAAATTATCAGCCGACTATATACGGAAAGCCATGCAGGGAGTAGTGGGCTTCGAGATCAATATTGCCCGGCTGGAAGCAACGTACAAACTGTCGCAGAATCGTGATCGCGAAAGCTATAGCAATATTGTGCATGAACTGGAGCAACGCGGAGACGAAGATTCAGCAAGGATAGCCGAGGCCATGAAAAAGAATCACGATGTGTTATTCAAACCCTAATCCACGAAGTATATATGCATCCGCTTTTACAACACGATAAACAACAACAGAAAGATATACTGAACCACGCGGTTCAGCTGGCGCAGGTATATTTAGAGCAGCAGGAATCTTTTCCTCCCGGACGAAATATACCCGACTTGGTGTTGGAAGATATGCCGGAGAAAGGAACGAGTGCTGTGCAGGCATTGGAATATTTCAAACAACACTATGCAAGCCAGATCACCAACAGTGCAGGTCCTCGCTATTTTGGGTTTGTTACCGGTGGCTCTACACCCGCTGCAGTGGCAGGCGATTGGCTCGTGAGCGCATACGATCAGAACGCCTGTGGCAGCAACGACTCTATAGCACCACAGGTAGAAAGGCAAACGATACATTTCTTCAAACAGCTTTTCGGCCTTGATGAAATATACTTTGGCAGTTTTGTTACTGGTGCAACGGTATCAAACCAGATAGGCCTGACGTTGGGTCGCCAGTGGATAGGAGAGCAACAGGGTAAAGATATTGCCGTGGAAGGAGCGTATAGTATATCTCCTATAAAGGTATTTAGTGCTACACCACATTCCAGTATACTAAAGTCGATGGCTATATTGGGGCTGGGTAAAAACTCACTCGTGCGTATCGATACACTTCCCGATCGCGAAGCCATTGATATTGCTGCGCTGGAACGTGAGCTGAAAGCAGCTCAGCAACCGGTATTGGTAGTAGCCAATGCAGGCACAGTAAATACAGTTGACTTCGATGACCTTGAAGCGATTGGAAAATTAAAATCGAAATATATTTTCTGGTTGCATGTAGATGCAGCGTTCGGTGGTTTTGCAGCGCTCTCTTCGCGCTATGCACACCTGATGAGGGGAATAAACTTTGCCGATAGTATTACCATCGATGCACACAAATGGCTCAACGTGCCGTATGATGCTGCGATGCAATTTACCCGACACAAGAAAACACAGTTGAAAGTATTTCAGAATAGTGCTGCATACCTGGGCGACCCAGAGAAGAGTCCTGATTACTTTCACTATACACCCGAGAACTCGCGCAGGTGGCGCGCGTTGCCATCGTGGTTCACACTCAAAGCGTATGGTCGCGAAGGGCATCGCGAGATTGTAGAGCGCAACTGCGATGTGGCGTATAGCCTGGGCGAGAAATTAAAAGCATCAGCAGAATTTACATTGCTGGCACCGGTGCGCATGAATGTAGTATGCTTTACATTGAAGCATGCCGGTATAACGTTCGATGATATTCGTGCGTATCTGAACGCAGTGCGCGATGATGGACGTGTATTCTTTACCCCCACACTATATAAAGGTATACCGGCTATTCGTGCAGCAATATCGAACTGGCAGACGGAAGAAGCGGATGGGCAACTTGCATTTGATGTTCTCACAGAAGTGTATCAGGCCATCAGACACACATTCGCAACGACATCAGTACACATACAAACTATTTAAATTGACAACTTTGCGAAATTAAGTTTGCTCTTTTTGAGGATTACAAAAGATTTTTGGTTTGCTGCATAAAATATAGCAGCAGGCCGGGATATGTCGCCAATAATTGTGAAATTTCACCCAGTAACTTTTAAGACCATGACAACTTTAACGACTTCAATCCCAGTGCAGCGTATTGCGAAATCGAGAATCAAAGAAGTTGATTTCAATAACCTGGAATTTGGAAAGTACATTGCCGACCACATGGTGGTGGCCGATTATAAAGATGGTAAATGGCATGAGCCTGCAATTGTTCCGTTTGGAGATATACTGATGAGCCCGGCCATGCTATCACTTCACTATGGTCAGGCAGTATTCGAAGGAATGAAAGCCTTCTATATGAACGATGGCAACATAAATATATTCCGTCCGCAGAGACACCATGCACGTTTCAACCGGTCACTCGATCGCATGTGTATGCCGCAGCTCAGCGAAGAAATGTTTATGCAGTCACTGCGTTCTCTCATCGAAGTAGATAAAGACTGGATACCTACCAGCGAAGGTTCATCCTTCTATATTCGTCCGTTCATGTTTGCGTACGAAGCGAGACTCGGTGTTAAAGTAGCCGATCACTTCAAGTTCATCATCATCAACAGTCCGGTGGCAGCATACCAGGCAAAACCGTATCGTCTGAAAGTAGAAGATACCTATGTGCGCACAGCAGAAGGAGGAACCGGTTTTGCAAAATGTGCCGGTAATTATGGTGGTGCATTTTATCCGACACAGATTGCCCGCGAAGAAGGATTCGACCAGATTCTCTGGACCGACCACAAAGAACACAAGTATATAGATGAAGTTGGTATGATGAACGTCATGTTCGTTATCAACGGTAAACTGGTTACCCCTAAACTTACTACCGCTATTCTTGATGGTGTTACCCGCGATACTATACTTACACTGGCCAAAGATATGGGCGTGCACGTAGATGAGCGCAGAGTGAGCATCGATGAGATTGAAGCCGGCTTGAAAGATGGTTCTGTAACCGAAGCCTTCGGAACAGGTACCGCAGCCGTTGTGGCGCCTATCGCGGTGATCAAGATCAAAGGACATGACCTGACGATCCCGGCAGCAGGCCCCGACAGCTTCCAGCTTCGCGCGAAAAAGAAATTGAATGATATTCGTATGGGATCAGAGGCCGATAAATACGGCTGGAATTATATCATTCACGTATAATAGCGAAAGAGAAAAAAATGTTTGGACCTCATCCTTACTGCTTTCTCTTACCAATGAGAAAGTTGTAGAAGGATGAGGTTCTTTTTTTGATATGACGTTTATGTTTGGATCCAAAAAGAGAGCCGTATTATTCAAAGGCAAAGATTACCCGGTTGAAGTTCAGGATTTTAAAAAGCCCAGGCTGGTAAAAGACCAGGTGCTGATACGCATGCATCATGCAGCACTCAATCATCGCGACTTGTGGGTTGTACAGGAACAGGCACAGCACTTTCCGGAGGGTATAGTGTTGGGTTCTGATGGTTGTGGTGTCATTGAAGATGTAGGCGAAGATGCCGACCCGATGCTGGTGGGAGCGGAGGTAGTAATAAACCCGAGCCTCGAGTGGGGCGATAATCCCATAGTGCAGGGCGACAAGTTTCGTATACTCGGTTTCCCTGACAACGGGACCTTCAGCGATTACCTCGCTATATCCAAGAAGTATATTTTCGAAAAGCCGGAGCATCTCACTTCCGAAGAATCAGCAGCCGTACCGTTGTCGGGTCTTACTGCGTATAGAGCGTTGTTCTCAAAAGCGCGGCTTCGTTCGAAGGAAAAAGTATTGATCACCGGTATAGGTGGTGGCGCGGCATTGTGGGTGCTTCAGTTTGCTGTAGCATACCAGGCAAGAGTATATGTTACTTCCGGCTCGGACGAAAAGATTGAGAAGGCAAAAGCACTCGGTGCTATAGGAGGATTCAACTATAAAGATCCGGAGTGGCATACAAAAGCACAGAAAGAAACCGGAGGCTTCGATATAATTATTGATAGTGCCGGAGGTGATCAGTTCGGAAAACTCATTGAGCTTGCACTGCCGGGCGGAAGAATTGTAAACTTTGGACGCACAGCCGGCAACATTACCGAAGTAGCTACGCGTTTACTCTATTGGAAACAACTTTCTATTCATGGCACAACCATGGGAACCCGCGATGAATTTTTATCGATGCTCGACTTCATAGAAGGTCGTAAGATTAAACCGGTTATCGACAAGGTGTTTCCATTGGAGCAAATAAACGAAGCTTTTCAGCGCCTGGAGAATAAAGAACAGTTCGGGAAGATTGTATTGAAGATTGGTAAATAGTATATATACAGGCATGATAGCGAAAGAGGAAGTATATAACGGTTTTGTATTCAGCTCAGATCGAAGTCGTATTGATGTGCCGTATGTACACCGCGTAATTTCTACACAAACGTATTGGGCGAAAGGTGTTCCGCTTGATGTGATGCAGCGATCCATTGAAAACTCCTGTTGCTTTGGTGTATATACAGGTGAGCAGCAGGTTGGCTTTGCGCGATTAATAACCGACTACGCCACGTTTGCTTATCTGGCCGATGTTTTCATTGACGAAGCATACCGGGGAAAAGGGCTATCAAAAAAGTTAATGGATTTTATCTTCGGTATAGAAGAGTTTAAGATATTCAGACGTATGGTGCTGGTAACGCGCGATGCCCACACACTATACGAACGCTATGGATTCAAGCCGCTGAAGTCTCCGCAAAACTATATGGAGCTTCACCGGCCCGATGTATACATATAGTCCGTTGTTAATTAAAAATAACCCCTCTCCATGTCTTCTATTACCTATCACGATAACAGAATTATTTCCGCAGAGCAGTTTGTGGATGTGCTGGATCGTTCAACGTTGGCCAGGCGCAGACCTGTGCACGATGAAGGTCGTATTAGCCGGATGCTGAAGCATGCTAATATACTCATCACTGCGTGGGATGGTGAAAAGCTTGTGGGTGTTTCGCGGGCGTTGAGTGATTTCTCCTATTGCTGTTACCTGTCAGATCTCGCAGTAGATGTACACTATCAGAAGCAAGGTATAGGAAAAGAACTTATTCAGCGTACACGCGATATAGCCGGAGAAAATGCATCGTTAATTTTACTCGCAGCTCCCGATGCAGTGGAATACTATCCTAAGATTGGGATGGAGAATTTTAATGATTGCTTTATTATCCGCAGAAAAAGTAGTTGATGGCCGAAAGTATAATTATCCGCAAAGCAACACAGGACGATTTTCCTGTTATCTATAGCTTTATCAACGAGCTGGAAGAAACTATACTTGATCAAGAGCAGCAGCGAAATATATACCGGGAAGTGATTCGGCAGGATGACTATTGTTACCTGGTAGCAGAAACAAAAAGTGAAGTAGTAGGATACATCAGTTGCCATTCTCAATTATTACTGCATCACGGAGGCAGAGTAGGAGAGATACAGGAATTATTTGTGAAAGCAGAAATGCGCAGCCACGGTATAGGAAAGTTATTAGTCGATGCTATAAAAGTGTGGGCCCGCGAGAAAGCCCTTCTGCAGGTAGAAGTAACCGCCAACGTAAGCCGCACATCCACGCACGCATTCTATACCCGTGAAGGATTTGCACACACGCATAAAAAGTTTGTATACACTTTGTCTCCCGCAGATTTTCGCAGAATAATTTCTTAGCTTTTCTGCGTTCATCCGTTCATGCGGGAGACTTGGTATTCATCTGTGTAATTCTGTGAAATCTGTGGGAAATAAATTTTGACTATATATGAAAATAGACCACCTGGCCCTCTGGGTAACCGACCTGGAAAAAATGAAAGTATTCTACCAGAAATATTTCCAGGCAACATCCGGAGAAAAATACTTCAATCCCAAAAAGAATTTCGAATCCTACTTTCTGAGTTTTGAAAATGGCTGTCGCCTGGAGATTATGAAAATGCCCGGTATACCTGTGAGCGAAAATGATATTTACCGGCAATTCACCGGCCTCATCCACTTCGCTATATCTACCGGAAGTAAACAAACGGTTGACCATCTTACCGAACAGCTTCGTGCCGATGGTTATGAAATAGTAGGCGAACCACGCACCACAGGCGATGGCTATTACGAAAGTGTTGTTCTCGATCCGGAAGGAAATCGCATTGAGATAACAGAATAATTAGCGCAGTACACATCACGCGAAGCCCGGTTGTATAAACAGCGATCCGTAGGCACAACTATTTTTTGTATTTTCACCGGCAAATGAATTTTCTATTTTAATACGGAACGTATGGCTCAAACCCGCAGAACATTCATGGCCAGTGCTGCAGTACTCACCGCAGGTGTGGCTTCCGGTATGTCACTAACAACTATGGAAACAAAAGAGAAAAAACAATTAGCACATCACGTGTTCTTCTGGCTGAAGAATCGTGACTCCAAAGAAGATCTTGCTAAACTCCTTGAAGGACTGAACACACTGAAGAAAATTGAAACCGTGCGCAGCATACATATTGGTGTGCCTGCCAGCACCGAGAAACGCGATGTAGTAGATAACAGCTATAGCGCTTCTGAATTAATTTTCTTCGATGATGTAGCCGGTCAGGATACTTACCAGGTACATCCTATACACAAGAAGTTCGTGGAAAATTACTCTCACCTGTGGGAGAAGGTAATTGTATATGATTCTATGGATATATAGAAAATAGAATTAAGAAGCCAGGAGTAAGAAGTAAGTATAGATATAATTACTTCTCATTACTGGCTTCTTACTTCTGATCTCTTACTTCTTCCGGATAGAACACCCCACCGGCCTTACCTCTCCTGTTGGAATAGCCTGGCCTGCCAGAAGTTGATCGATCGCTTCTTTCAAATACGCATGGCGCACATCGGCCTCTACTTGTGCATTATCATCTATAGCACCTTTATATACAATAGTAAATTTACCGCCATCGTTCTTGAGTAAATATACCGATGGACTTTTGGTCGCTCCCAAAGCATTCATCAGGGTTTGATCTTTATCGGCCAGGTATGGTATAGTAATTCCTGCCTGCTGTGCTTTCTTTACCATGGCATCGTTGGAGTCTGTCGGATCAGGATTGGAGTTTACCAGCAGCACAGGTACCTTCTCATGGTAATCGTGCGAAAGCTTTGTGATGCGTGCACGATAATATTCATCGTAAGGGCAAGCATTGGTCGTAAAGATGATCACAACACCTGAGCACGATGGATAAGTGCTCAATGAAACAGAGTTACCGGTAAGTACATTTACCAGGTTAAAATCCTGTACGGTTTGTGCGTGTGCTGTATAACCAACCAGGAGTATACCTATAACCCATAGACCTGCGAGCTTTCTCATAATGCATTGCGTTTGTTAAATACCACTACAAAGTTTGGATAAACCTTATAGTATAAAGGTATTATCGTTTCTATATCATTGACAATAATTCTGCCAGGAATGTTACCCGCTGTTTCCCGCGTAAACGGGCCTATCAGAAGGTTTTCTGCCAGTGTAAGATCTTTTTTACCATATACTTTTATCAGTGCTTCCTTCGCACACCAGTATATACAATGCTTGATCACATCATCGCCTGCATCGGCCAGCTCATCGCGATGCAATACCCGGGGGGCTACACGCAGAAGCTTGTCTTTCGGTTGTTCCAGGTCTATACCTACCGATATATCGCGATCAACCAGTGCCGCTACATACGGATAAGAATGACTTAGCGAAAGTTGATAGTCATACGCCTTCGGAAAAGGTTTACCAAACTCATCTTTCACAATGCCTTTGAAGGGAAGTCCGAGCTGTTCCATAATTGCTTTTACCACCGCTCTTCCGGCAAACCACTCCAGACGTTTTTTAGTGTTGTGTACAGTAGCAGGAGGCTGATCAACGGTACCGGCCAGCGCACGCAAGGCGTTTTCATCCTCTTCAATCTTCCACAATGCCCAGCCGCGATTGCCAGTTATAGTAATTTCCTCTAAAGCCATTCAGTATAGTTTGTGCTTCAAACAATAATAATTTTAAAAAACACCCCGAAAGTTAGAACTTTGGCCGTTTAATGCAGGGATGTTGAAGACGGAAGTAACAAAACTTCATACACTCACAGGCCATCGCGACTGTGTTTATACACTGGAACGTTCCGGTGTAGACAACCTTTTCTTTTCAGGTGCAGGCGATGGCATGGTAGTGGCATGGAATTTAAACAATCCGGAGAACGGTGAGCTTATTGCCAAGTTGCCCAACTCGGTATATGCACTGCATCATCACCAGGCAAGTAACCTGTTGGTGGCCGGGCATAATTACGATGGCATTCATGTGCTGGACTGGCAGAATAAAAGTGAAGTTGGATCGTTACAGTTAACAACGGCTTCAATCTTCGACATACAGTCGCACAAGGACGATCTCTTCGTAGCAACCGGTGATGGTACGGTTATAAAAGTCGCGCTGTCATCGCTGAGTATACTGGTAAAAGATCAGTCCTCTGAAAAAAGTGCGCGTACCATCGCGATCCATCCCAGCAATGGAGATATCGCTATAGGGTATAGCGACAACTTCATTCGGATATTTGATATAAACCTGCAATTGAAACATGCCTGGCAGGCGCACGCTAACTCTGTATTTACCATTCGCTTTACTCCGGATGGACATTTTTTGATGAGTGGCTCGCGCGATGCACGGTTAAAAGTATGGGACGTGAATGTAAATTATCTGCAGGTAGAAGAGGTGGTAGCACACATGTATGCGATAAATCACCTCGATTTTAGCCCGGATAATAAACATTTCGTAACTTGTAGCATGGATAAGTCCTTAAAAGTGTGGAAGTTGGATGAGCTTCGGCTGCTCAAGGTTATAGACCGCGCGCGGCACGCAGGGCATGGAACTTCGGTGAACAAGGTTTTATGGACCAGCCATCATGATCAACTGGTGAGTGCCAGCGATGATCGAACCATTTCCGTTTGGAATATCATTTTTTAAACTTTAGTAATTATGAGAGTAACACCACTTGAAATCCGCCAGAAGACGTTCGAGAAGAACTTCCGCGGATATCAGACAGATGAAGTCAACGCTTTTTTGCTCACGCTGTCGCAGGAATGGGAACGCATTATGGATGAGAACAAAGAGCTTCGTATAAAACTCGAAGCCACTGAACGTGAAGTAACCAAACTGCGCGAAGTAGAAAGTTCTCTGTACAAAACCTTGAAGACAGCAGAAGATACCGGTGCCAATGTAATTGAACAAGCACGCTATGCTGCAGATCTGCACATGAAAGAAACGCAGATGAAGGCCGATGCCATTATGCATGAAGCCAAAACAAAGGCACGCGATACCATCGAAGAGTCAGATATGCGCGCCAAGGAGATTGTAGCCGAAATGGAAGATCGCCTGAAGCTGATGGTAGAGAACTATAAAAAGCTGGAGTCAAATCGCGAAGATTTACTCGCTGATCTGAAGCGCCTCGCTGCCGATACTATGGATCGCGTTGAACGCGCCCGCACGCACAGTAAAGATTTTAATCCGGACCAGCATCTGGCAATGGCGAAACGCGAAGCCAAAAAAATAGCCTTCCCGAATCTGTCGTACGAAAAACCGGTAACCATACCGTTGGAACCAGTTGCAGCAAAAGAACCTATAGCGATAGAGCCCGCTATCCAAAAAGAACCTGTAAGGGAAATTCTACTTCCTGAGCCGGAACCTGTATTGGAAGAAGTGGTATTAACACCACCGCCAGTGCCTGCTAAAAAAGTAATGAAATCTTTCTTTGACGAGATTGCATGAGTGGACGTGTAGCGCTCGAGGGTCTCGAGTTTCATGCCTTTCACGGAGTATATCCGCATGAACGTGAATCGGGCAATTGGTTTGAAGTAGATATAGCGGTAGATACAGACTTTGGTATAGCCGCAGAGCACGATGATCTTGCGGGCACGGTAAATTATGAAACACTCTTCCGCATTGTAAAGGAAGAGATGGACAAGCCTTCCAAACTTCTGGAAACAGTAGCCGATAAAATTGTGAACGATGTTTTGAAAGCATTGCCCGCAGCCAAAGTTGTGGAACTGAAAATTTCCAAGCTCAACCCTCCTATAGGGGGCAAGTGCAGGCGGGCATCCATAATCATTACCAAGAAAAGATAGATACAGGATATATATCTGATAAAGGTATATTTCCTGTATCTTTTTATTATTGACTCGCAGTAATCTTTTCCCCTATACGCCCATGCGTTTTATACTTATACTCTTGTTGGTAATTTCAGTAACTGCAAAGGCTCAGGATAAACCTGCTTATCAGATATTCAACAAAGACGGCAAGCAGGTTTCGTACGACAAGATGATGAAAGAAGCTGGTAAGTCCAGTGTTGTGTTGTTTGGAGAGCTACACGACAACTCTATTGATCATTGGCTCGAACTACAGGTAACGAAAGATTTATATACCCAGCAACCTGATCTCGCTTTAGGCTTTGAAATGTTTGAAGCTGATGACCAGATTGTGTTGAACGAATACCTCGATGGCACCATTGAAGAACGACACCTGCTGAACGAAGCGAAGGTTTGGGATAACTATAAAAATGATTATAAGCCACTCATTGAATTTGCCAAAGAGAAAAAGCTCCCCGCTATAGCCACAAATATACCGAGACGATATGCGAACCTGGTATATCGCAAGGGTATAGAATCATTGTAGACATTGCCGGCTGCTGCAAAAGACTGGATAGCGCCTTTACCTATTGAGATAGATCTTTCATTGCCCGGCTATAAAGGTATGATGAGTATGGGCGGACATCAGCCTGCGGCCAATAGCGAAAACATGGCCAAGTCGCAAGCGGTGAAGGATGCAACCATGGCGTATTTTATACTCAAAAATAAACGAACCGTTACGCTGCATTTTAATGGCTCCTATCATTCACAGAATTTTGAAGGTATAAATTGGTATCTCAAAAAAGCGGAGCCTGCTATCAAGATTATTACCATCCATTCGGTAGAGCAAGATGCAATCGAGAAACTGGAAGACGCCAACAAAGGCACAGCCGATTATATCATCTGCATTCCAAAGGATATGACGAAGACGTATTGATTCTTTTCTTATATGTATTTATAAACGATAAGAAGCAGTATAAGTATAGTTCCCACCAGGAGTGATCCAAATTTCCTGACTATATACTCTGTAGCTCTGTTTTCTGCTTTGTACAGTTTGTATATCAAAATTTGTAGTACGAGGCCAAAACTCCCTGCAATAAAAATAAAAGTAAGATTCATGAAGAATACAGGAATAACGGCGCACATATAGCTAATATACTCCAGCGTTTTAATTTTGTTCTCAATACTCATGTTATAGGTGGTTGAGTTAGGCAGGGTTTAAACATATCTTTCTATCTCTTTCGGCTGCTCGGTGACAAACAACATCGCCAACAAGTACACCAGCACCACAACCCAAGGCTCCTAACAGAGTTGGTGAAAGTAATCCACAAAACGCAGCTGCTGCATAAGAACCTTCCTGGCATGTTTGAATGTCAGAGTCATATTGTTGTTGGCAGGGATCTTTCCTGGCTATTGTTGATTGAGTCTTTTTACTTTTTGAGAGTATAGCATCAATTGATCTTTGTAAGACTTGATCACGATCTATTTGTTGCTTTAGAGATTTGTTTGATTCCCAGAATTTAGAAGATTTACGTTGTAGATCTTTAAACTTCTCAATGATTGCTTCTGGCTCCTGAAAATAGGCTTTGATCTTTGAGTTGAAATCTTCAGTAGATGAAATGTTCGATAAATCTTCTATTAGCTTATCCTCATCTATACCTTCCTTTACAGTGAAATCAGCAAATGATGTTGTTTCCTGAATATACTCGGTGAGAGATATATCGTTGGATAGTTGTGATACCGTGATGCTAGATGAAGCAATATTTTCTGAGTCGGAGCAACGTGCGAATAAAAAATCTGCAATTAAAAATAGAGTTAAAAGTTTTCTTATCATGATAAGGTTTGTATTAGGTGTGAGTAATAATAGTTTGTTTTGCCGGAACTTACTCAATTGCCCAATTAAAAATTTATAGGTGTCTAATCCACCCTATACATAAGGTAAATTATTGAATATAGTATATACCTACATGTTAGGCATTGTAGGTATGTATAATGTTGGAACGCTTAATATATGGTGATGCTGTTGATATGAGCACGTCATCATTCTACTCGTGCTATATATGCTAAAAATGCTGCGAGTCCTATGCGGAGTCCACTCGCGTGCTATAGCAGAGGTGAAGTGCTTTGATTTAGATCGCCATCGGATGGATGTTGCATAGCTTCAAGCATCACACGGATGTAATCCGCAATGGCGACATGGCGAATTTTGATACTATAGCATCACGTACGTCAATTAAATTCACTCATATACAGGAATAATATATATCCTAATTTCTTCTGTGGCCATTCCAGGTCGTTGATTTTTATTTCGTACTCGTAACCGTTCCTTAGCAGTATAACCAACAACATATCATCTGCGGACCTTTCGTGTTTAGTGGTTTTGAAATACAGGTATAGTATTTCGTTCCAGGGAATGATTGCAGAGCCTTCCGGCAAGAGACCTTGTTTGCTGATCTCCAATACAATTTTGTTCTCGAAGGAATTACGGAAATATACTATACATCCGAGCGTTAATGCAGAGATAGCAATCCACATCCAATAACTCTTCAAAAATTGTGGACTATCAATCATAACATAGATGATGAATAACAGTACGGCACCCGGCAGTATATATTCATTTTTCTTCTTCCACGAATTTTTAAGAATGATTGGGTGGTTGGAAAATGCCTGCGAAGGTATAAAGGAGATGTTTTGAACTAGGAAGTTGAGCTCGTCTGATGTGTTCCACGGATCGACAGTTTTTGCTTGTATATTCTCGCGTATCTGTTGCTTGATAGCTTCGCGGTCAGGAATTTTTAGGGCAGTCTTCACAGATTCTGGTTGCCTTTTCGCTCTTGCAATATAGTTTCGATCAGACTTGATAACATCGCTGTATTCCAATCGGTGCGGTCGAGGTGTATAGCATGTTCCGGTTTAGTGGGAGCTGATATAACCCAGAAACGTGTATAAGGTTTAAATGCAATTTCCGGCCAATCGAAATTTACCTTGCTACCAGCTAATGCGATGCCATCGTGGTGTATAATAAGGTTGCCCACAGTCAGCGTTTCGTTGTGCTCATAAAACCGGATGAGATATTGATCAACAATATCTTTAAGATAGTATTCCCATACCAGCCTTGTTATCTCCGCGTAAGTTTGCCTGCAGTGGTTTCGCAGACCAAAAAAATTCTTCATGCGAATTACCAATACCTTGTCGTGTTGATCTTTTACCGCCAGCGTATATTTTTGTCCTACGTATAGTAAATCCCACCGAATGGCTTCTGCAAACAGCTTGATATCTTTTATATCTTGCTTGTATATAGTGGTGGGGCCGGCACTTTTCAATTCATTGTTGTCAAACGCAATGTAGTCTGGTGCGACAATCAGATCGCGTTGGCGATCCAGCAGGCCGGATTGGATTTTATACTGTTTCAAAGACTTACAGGTAAAGACCGGAATTTACAATCTTTTTAATAACTATATCTACCCTATCTTCTACCGATATATCTTCCCGGATGTTCAATATAGGGCAGGTGAGTTTGCTCATCCATGTTTCATGCGCATTCAATGTTCGTCCTCGGGCCATGCCGTTATCGTAGCCCGAAGCCCAGGCTATAAATTCATTGAATTGAATGTTCCGTTCCGGGTTGGTATAGATAACTTCTCCATAGCGTTCCAGCTCTCGTTTCTTTAATCGCGCTATACGAATTTGTGGAGGAATCCAGAGAAAGATCACCAGATCAAAGGCAGGCATCCAATCATCGCCCCAGTTTATTACCGACCCACCCAATATCCATCGGCTATATTTCCCCATGTCATTGTTGATAAGTAGATTTCGTTGCTGGGCATCTCGCCTGATTGTAAAAGGCGGATCAGATCGTTCCCAGAAATATAGGTCACTATCAAAGTATGGTATATGCAGCTTTTCTGCGAGTGCCAGCCCAAGCGTTGTTACACCACTTCCGGAGGCTCCGAGTATATTGATCTTCATTGGTAAATCGATCATTCATCGAGCTCACCGGGAGCATACGCAATGTCTTTGTTCAGCAGTCGGTAAGCAGCGGCCAGTTGAGTATCATGACTGATCGCAGGAGTAAATATATCGGCTGTGGGTAATTTTTTAGCATACTTCTTTAACAGATCCTGTTCAAGTGTTGCGTTAGACTTTAACGTTTTATCTTTCAGTATATGCAATACATCAAAACCATTTCTTGCCAACGCTACTGCTACCATTCCAAACCGGTGGCAATCCAATGGTTCACTCTCGGCACACATCAGTGCAATCGTATAGCCTTTTGCTATACCTTGTTGTAAGCGATCAACACCTTTTTTGAAGTGAGACGCATTTCTTACTTTTTCAAAATCAAGTTGCCCTTCATGGTCGAGCAACTCAGCAGCTGTTTGTCGTGCGCCAAACTCATAGCCGAAATGTAGATATTGAATGCCATTCCCTTTCAGGAAAGCAGAAAAAGTATCTTTATTATACTGCGGATTATACCGACTGGCCGCGAGACTGCGAACATCTACAAGGCAGGTGATGTGATGAGCCTGAAGTAATTCCAGAAAATATTCGAGCGAATGTGTAGAGTGCCCGATAGTATAGATCGTGTCGGGTATATGCTTCACGGTATAGCGCTATTGATCAGTATTTGAAACAGGTTGCCTGGGATCAACAAACATAAAACCGCGCGCTTCTTCACCTTCGAAAAAATCTACTTCCTTGCCAATCACATACATCGTATGACGCTTGTCGATATATACCGGTATATCTGAAATGGTATAGGCGAGATCAGACTCTTTGCGTTTATCAAAACCAATGAGCAGGGAAACACCACAGCCGCCACCTTTTACTCCCACCCGTAGTCCATAGCCGGCAGGAATATTCTTGGTCTGCATAATCTTTTGAATTTCTTCTGCAGCGCGAGCACTGATCGTTACGGGTTGAATATTATCAAACATGGAGCACTTTCTTCGTTCGCATCTTAAACACCTCTCAGCTTTTTCGGGTTCATGGAAGTGTGGAACAATCGCGAAATAACAATGGCGTTAAGAGTCGGAAAGTTGGGAAGACCGGGAGTCTTTAGCAAGCGATGCCCTGACTTTCGGTCTTTCCGTCTTCCGGACTTAAAAACTCCGTCATTTTTAATGATATTTGGTTTTTAAAATCAATCCACGCGCAAAGATTTATGAACGCCCTGATCGAATTTGGTAAAATTTTAATCCCTGCCTCTGTTGTCCTGTATCTTGCTTACCTGTTGGTGCGCACGTATGTTCAAAAGGAAATTGAGTTGAGGAAACTTGAAATTCGCGGAAGAAGTATCGAGACCGTATTGCCCAGTCGCCTGCAGGCGTACGAGCGAATGACACTTTTCCTGGAGCGCATTTCTCCGCAGAACCTGTTGGTACGCCTCAACGCTCCCGGCATGGCAGCACGCGAGTTTCACCAGTTACTGCTGAGCGAGATCAGGAATGAATATAATCACAACGCTTCGCAGCAGGTATATATGAGTGAAGAGATATGGAGCTATATCAAGAATGCGAAGGAAGACCTGATTGTTACGATCAATGATTCCTCCAGCGAGATGCCCGTGGAAGCAACCAGTCTTGATCTCTCTAAGAAAATATTTGAGAAGTCGGTAACAAAGGCGGTTGATCCGATCGCTCACGCACTCACCGAACTCAAGAAAGAAATACAGCGAACCTTCTAGGAACGCTTTTTGTTTTCAGCAACATAAACAGCAGCGTATGGCCAAAAATGTTTTCTTCGACATTGCCGTAAAAAAAGCTTCCGGTATACTGGGTAAAAAAGGCAGACTGGTAATGCTTGTATCGAAGCTGGCGCTTAAACTTCGTTCTGTAAACTGGAAAGAAGTAAAGACAACCGATGTGAAAGACAAGTTCTTTACATTGGGGCGATTGCTGAAAGCTTATGCGCTGGGACATTATCGTGAGATTCCCTGGAAGCCATTGTTGCTGATCACGGCTGCTGTTATATACTTTATCAATCCCATTGATTTTTTACCGGACTGGATTCCCGGTGCCGGACTTACCGATGATGTGGGTATACTCATGTCTGTCTTTGCATCGTTCGGTGCAGAGATCAATAAATTTATACTGTGGGAGAAATCTCAGCTAAGTCCGGCATGAAGACAGCATTGATTGCCGGAAGCACCGGCTTAATAGGAAGTCAGCTATTACAACTCTTGTTGAACAGCGATCGCTATAGCGAAGTAGTGGCACTTACACGGCAGGATCTTCCTGAGCATCCGAAGCTGAAACAACTCAAGATCGATTTTGCAAAGCTTGGTGAATCCCTCGATCAATTCAAGGCAGACGATGTGTTCTGTTGCCTTGGCACAACCATGGCGAAAGCGGGCTCTAAAGAAAATTTTTACCAGGTAGATTTTTACTATCCTTTATTGCTCGCGAAGTCTACGATACAACGTGGTGCCAAACAGTTTTTGTTAGTGTCGGCATTAGGAGCGAGTCGCAGTGCATCGGTATACTATAACCAGGTAAAAGGCGAGATCGAAGAAGCGGTGAGTACTACCGGCTTTGAAACAGTACACATTTTCAGACCTTCGTTATTGTTAGGCCCACGTACCGAGCACCGTACGGGAGAAGATGCCGCGAAGGTGGTATATAAAATATTCGGATTCCTGATTCCTAAAAAGTATAAGGCGATACAATCATCCAAAGTAGCGAAGGCTATGCTTCAGTTAGCTTCGCTGGAAAAACCCGGTATACATATCCACGAATCACAAGACCTCCAGTCATTCTGATTCATCCATTTATAGCTTTCCTCATTGGTACACAGCTATAATTCCCTTAATTTTAAATGGGAAGAGTTATAGGAGAATTTTATAATCTTGCAATTTTCCAATTTTCCAATTTTAAAATTTTCTATCTTCAATTCACATGATCGCAGTTGTTCAGCGGGTAACCTCATCTTCTGTTACCATCAATACTATAGTAAAGGCTTCCATCGGTAAAGGATTGCTCATCCTGGTAGGTATTGAAGATGCCGACACACAGGAAGATATCGATTGGCTATCGGCCAAGATCGTAAACCTTCGTATATTCAATGACGAAGCTGGCGTTATGAACGTAAGTGTAAAAGAAGACGGTGGAGATATAATTGTAGTAAGTCAGTTTACACTGCATGCCAGCACAAAGAAGGGAAACAGGCCATCGTACCTGAAAGCATCCAAACCGGATATAGCCATACCGTTGTATGAGAGATTTGTAAAGTCGGTAGAGGCAGCATTGGGCAAGGCGGTGCAGACGGGTGAGTTTGGCGCTGATATGAAAGTAAATTTGCTGAACGATGGTCCTGTAACCATCATCATCGATACCAAGAATAAAGTATGAGTCGTATTGAACTGATACAAGGAGACATCACTAAACTTGATGTGGATGCTATAGTGAATGCTGCGAATAGCAGTTTGCTGGGAGGAGGAGGTGTAGATGGCGCTATACATCGTGCGGGCGGGCCGCAGATACTGGAAGAATGTAAAGCGATACGAAACAGGCAGGGAGGATGTAAAACCGGTGATGCTGTTATTACGAGTGGAGGAAAGTTGAAGGCAAAACATGTTATCCATACCGTTGGACCTGTGTGGAATGGCGGGCATAAAAATGAAGAAGAATTACTGGCCAGTGCCTACAGTCGTTCGCTGGAAGTAGCGGTTGAAAATAAAATTCATACCGTTGCCTTTCCCAACATCAGCACCGGTATATATGGTTTCCCGAAGCAGCGCGCAGCCGAAATTGCAATAGCTGCCGTTGAAAAATTTCTGCAGGAGAATACATCTATAGTAAAGGTTATCTTTTGCTGTTTCGATGCTGAGAACGTTATGTTATACAAGCAACTTTTGAAATGACAATGAAAAAAATATATACGCTGTTTTTTATACTGATGGCTATTGCAGTGCATGCACAGTATAAATATGGATTGAAAGCTACCAACCTGAAAGAGTATAAAGCTACGGTAAAGCAAAACCCCAATAAAGAATTGATAGACCTGGAGAAATTTATACCTGGCATTGTGCTGGATATACGCTATGCTACAACAAACAATTTTACGGGAGAGAAGATCTACAACATGGCCAAAGCCTACGCTCGTAAGCCGGTAGCCGAAGCGTTGCAGCGGGCGCAGGCCGAGTTGCAAAAGAAAGGACTCGGTATAAAGATATACGATGCCTATCGTCCGTATAAAGCCACCGTTCGATTTTACGAAGTATATAAAGACACCACGTATGTTGCTTCGCCCTATAGAGGCTCGCGCCATAATCGGGGTTGTGCTATTGACATGACGTTGATAGACCTGAAGACCGGCAAAGAACTGAAGATGCCCACGGGATATGATTCCTTTCAAAAAGAAGCATGGCCTTCTTCCCCGGTGAGCGATCCTGAGGTAAAAAAGAATCGCACATTGATTATTGATGTGATGAAGAAGCAAGGTTTTAAAGTAAACAGCTCTGAGTGGTGGCACTATGATTTTATAGGCTGGAAGAACTACGAAGTGCTGGATATTGACTTTGAAGAACTGGCAGATTAATTTTTATACCCTAACATCTATATATATGACGATCGAGCAGGCGCAACGGGAAGTAGATCAGTGGATCAATACAACAGGTGTGCGTTATTTCAATGAGCTTACCAACATGGCTATACTTACCGAAGAAGTAGGAGAAGTAGCCCGCATCATGGCCAGACGTTATGGCGAGCAATCTGAAAAAGAATCGGATAAGAATAAAGATCTTGGCGATGAGATGGCCGATGTATTGTGGGTATTGATTTGTCTGGCGAATCAAACCGGTATAAACCTGACCGAAGCTTTTCAGAAGAACATTGAAAAGAAAACACAACGCGATAAAGACCGCCACAAACAGAATGAAAAATTGAAGTAAGTCATTCAGGGTATAAATTTTCCGCTTATAACGGATTTATAGTTTCTCCTAAAATGTGCTTGTGTGCACTTGGAGCTCTCGAAAAATTAATTGAGTTTAGCAAAGGCCTAATACCTACACCGCTATGGCAGAAAACCAACGCTTCCTTGCTCTCGATGTTTTTCGGGGCATGACTGTCTGTTTTATGATCATTGTAAATTCTCCGGGCGACTGGAGTATTGCATACGCTCCGTTGCTGCATGCACGCTGGCACGGATTTACTCCCACCGATCTTGTGTTTCCATCCTTTCTGTTTGCTGTAGGTAATGCTATGGCATTTGTGATGTATAAATATGAATCGCTGGGCGATAATGTATTCTGGCGTAAAACACTTAAGCGCTTCTTCATCATTTTTCTGCTGGGCTTTTTAATGTACTGGTTCCCGTTTTATGATTTTGAATCTGGCGGATGGAAACCTCTCAGCGAAACCAGGATACTGGGCGTACTGCAGCGCATTGCATTGTGTTATTTGATAGCTTCTATTGTGCTGCACTATACATCTAAAAAAGTAGCCGTTGCCTTTAGCGTAGTATTGCTACTGGGATACTGGCTGCTGCTATATATCTATGGCGATCCGAACGATCCGTATAGCATGGCTGGCTACGGAGGAAACGCACTCGACTTTCTTATACTCGGTGAAAAACATTTATACCATGGTGAAGGTGTAGCATTCGACCCCGAGGGTATACTCAGCACATTGCCTGCTATTGTAAATGTTATTTTCGGTTATCTCGCAGGAGATTTTATACGCAAGCATGGTAACTCGTACGAGACCATTGCCAAACTTTTAATGGCCGGAGCTGTATTGATCTTTCTTGCGCTTACGTGGAATATGGTGTTCCCGATCAATAAGAAAATCTGGACGAGTTCTTTTGTGCTGCTAACGGTGGGGCTGGATCTTTTGATATTGCCTATACTGATGTTTTTGATAGAGATAAAGAAGAAACAAAAGTGGACGTACTTCTTTGTTGTATTCGGAAGAAATCCTTTATCGATCTATCTGCTCTCAGAATTATTACTGATAACGCTATACCTGATACCGGTAAAAAATGCGAGCCTGCAGCATTGGATATACCGCGACTTCCTGGGCAGTTTTGCGAGCCCGATCAACGCCTCCTTCCTCTTTGCCGTTTTCTTTATGTTGACGTGCTGGTTAGTAGGGTATATTATGGATAAGAAGAAGGTATATATCAGGGTTTAGAGAGAAGTAAAGATTATACGGTTTTTCAACGCTGCATTTTTATAGAGTGCAGCGTTTTTGTTTATATCCGAACTTATCCGATTACAAACGGCTTCGCAGATAACCGCGCGCTATATTTGGAAAATGTTAGAAAGAACAATCCGTTAAGTTAAACGCAGATGAAAATGCTAAAAGTTAAATTTCTTGTGGTAAGCCTGTTGTTGGGAATTATAATTTCTTGTTCTGAGGATGAAACGCAGACAAAGATCAATACACTTGAATTGAAATTCCCATCATTGACTACTACCAATGGAAGAAGCTCCGATGATACTCAGAACTATATTGTAATAATCAAATCCACCTCACCCTTAGAGATTGTATCAAATGAGCTAACTGTCACGAAAGCAGTTAATGCGGAGACAGGAGAATTATCATCAGTCATTATTCAGAATAGCCCGGAAAATTTGAAGGCATCTGCGGCTTCAAGAACTTCACAGGCGGATCCTGGCATAAAAAGAGGATATATGTATGACGGGAATGATTGTTTTGTTTGGGGCACGGTTATAACTGCCAGTAACGGAAGTGTCTATTTTTATCCTGCTGATGCAACAACGCAACTATTAATGAATCGGTGTGGCTATGCAAATGTTGCATAGTTTATAAAGTTTGTACTATGAAATACTTCATAATTTTATTCGTGATTTTATCAGGCTGTAAATCACAGAAGGATCAGTATACTATAAAGGAGAAAGAAGGCTATACACTACCTGCGCATCAATTGGATAAGTCGGAGGAAGAGAGCCTGCTTAACAGTATACGTAACTCCAGGACCAATGCGGATTTTCAAGAAGTGATCATTAACAACAAAGCGTATTCTCCAAAAGAATTTTTATCAATTGTAGATACGCTCGGCAGTAATTATACTTTCAATGTGAGAATTGATTCTCTGCAGAAGAGTAAAGTTTTAGTGATTACAAAGAAGCCGTAGTTTGGCAGGAGTTATATAATCAACACTCCATCCTCCAGCACAGGCACAACACTATACTGATCTGGTGTTAAACAATACTGAATGTCTTTATAGATATTCAGTTTAGCTAAACGTTTTACATGGCTGGAGTCTTTCAGAAAATCAAACAGATCATTCTTGGCAGCGTTGTAGAGATGCTGTGCAGCTATAGGAGCATCACAATCTGGTTGAGTATGTTCTTTCATCAATTCAACAAGCGCCCCGGCAAACAAGGTGTCTTCCAGGTTTACTTTGCCTTTCCAGCCGGCACATACCACCAGCACATTGTTCTCACCTTTTAACAGGTAATTTACAACGGCAGAGAGGTTCAGAAACGAACCAATGATAATCTCTTTAGCACCTGCAGATTTAGCGATAGCCTGCGTGCCGTTGGTAGTAGTAAAAGCTATCTTTTGTCCTTTGAGTTTTTCTTCCATATACTCGAAAGGAGAATTACCCAGATCAAAACCTTCCACCTTTTTACCATCGCGCTCTCCTGCAGTATAGTATCCTTTGCCTTTCAGTGCCAGACAATCATCGAGCTTGGCGAACGGAGTTATACTCGCTATACCATGTGCAAAAGCTGTAGTCATACACGAAGTTGCACGAAGTATATCGACCACCACAACCGTGCGATCCTGAACGGTATATAAATGCATCAGCTCAGGACTCAGGCAAACATCGATGGTTTTCATGTTCAATGATTAAAGGTTCAAAGTTTAATGTTGAATGTTAATGGCTAAAATAAAAGGTTCACACTATATAGTTTGTGAACCTTTTATTCAATTGCTATAGTGATGTACTATATCAACGGAAGTTTGCTTACCTGTGCTTTCAACGCACGCCCACGTACATCGATAAATATCTCCGAATCGGGAGTTGCAAGAGCCGGAGTAACATAACCAAGTCCTATACCTATACCTAAAACTGGCGACATGGTACCCGAAGTTACTTTACCAATCACATTACCAGCTGCATCTTTAATACTATAGTCGTGACGAGGTATACCTTTATCTACCATCTTGAATCCAACCAGCTTTTTAGAAACACCTTCTTCTTTTTGTTTCTTCAGTGCAGCAGCGTTGGTAAAATCTTTTGTGAACTTCGTGATCCATCCCAAGCCACCTTCCAGCGGAGAAGTAGCATCATCGATATCATTGCCATAGAGACAGAAGCCCATCTCCAGGCGAAGCGTATCACGCGCACCAAGACCGATCGGCTTGATGTCAACATCTTTGCCGGCTTCGAAGATGGCGTTCCATACTTTCTCAGCGTATTGCTTGTTCACATATATTTCAAAACCACCGGCACCGGTATATCCTGTGTTGGAGATCACCACATCTTTTACTCCGGCAAATTCATCAATAG
Organism: Ohtaekwangia sp.; assembly: GCF_036568665.1. Lineage (GTDB taxonomy): Bacteria > Bacteroidota > Bacteroidia > Cytophagales > Cyclobacteriaceae > Ohtaekwangia. The sequence continues at coordinate 25,552 of NZ_DATCSD010000218.1, forward strand.
CGAAATGATAATATTTGATAGTGCTCAGATCAGTCTTGGTTAACTTCTGTAGTACCCCGGCAGCTTTCGGTCCCTGCACAGCAAACAGACAAATGTCGTCCGAGATATTCTTCATATCAACACCCTTTGTGTTGAACTTGCTGATCCAGTTCCAATCCTTTTCAATGTTACCCGCATTTACTACCAGCAGGTAATCATTGTCTTTTACTTTATATACAATGAGATCATCTACTATACCTCCCGTCTCGTTTGGCAGACAAGAGTATTGTGCCTGACCATCTACGATCTTGGAGGCATCGTTGCTGGTAACGCGTTGAATGAGATCCAGGGCATTAGGACCTTTCAATGTAAACTCTCCCATGTGCGACACATCAAAAACACCTACGCTGTTGCGAACAGCCATGTGCTCTTCAATATCAGATGAATAACGAACCGGCATATTAAATCCGGCAAAAGAAACCATCTTGCCTCCAAGTTTTACATGAAGGTCATTCAGCGGAACGTATTTTAAATCCATAATGCTCGTTTAGGTGCCGCGAAGGTAACGTTATACTTTGTTCGGCACAAGA
>NZ_DATCSD010000219.1:0-12287 GCF_036568665.1 Ohtaekwangia sp.
GTTATACATAAGAGTAAAGAACTCGCCAACTATACCATGCTGTTGGTAAAGAAACGCGAGTTGCTTTCGGAGATGCACGAAGACCTGAAGGTGTTACGCGATGCTGTTCGCAGCGATACGCCCCGGCAAATGGTGCGCGACCTGATGAAGAAGATCAACGCCAACCTGCAGAACGAAGAACATATACAGGTATTTGAAGCGAACTTTGAGCGCGTACACCACGAGTTTTTTGCACAGCTCAAGTCTACATTCTCCGATCTTACCCAGAAAGAACTGCAGCTCTGCGCGTTTGTGCGTATGAACCTGACGAATAAAGAGATCGCCTCTATATTAAATATATCCGTGCGCGGTGTAGAAACTGCGCGGTATAGATTGCGCAAAAGGCTGGGCATGAGCCACGAACAAGACATGGCCGCTTTCCTCGAAAAATTATACTCCTCCAGCGACAAGTCCCCGGCCGATGTGCCAGACGAAGTCTCTTGATTTGTTTTCCCACAGAATTTTTCTCTCCCGCAGATCTCGCAGAGATACGCAGATAAAACCCTGTATTTATCTGTGTCGATCTGTTCCCGATAACTATGGGACGTGGGGAAATTCTTTTGCATTTATCTGCGCTTGTCTGCTCCCGATAGCTATCGGGATGCGGGAAACAATTCTCGGCATAGTAGTTAGAAGCGAGTAATCTTCTCAATTTTTTTCAGCGCTCGTCACGCGCTGCGTATAGCTAACAATTTGAAAATCAGTCTTGAATTTGGTCGTGACGTAGTGCTGACGAGCCCGGCTTTTTGCATGCAGTATTCGAACCGTAGTCGTTTGTATGCGTCCACGAACAGCATCCCTATACTTTTGGTCCTGATCGGAAACGATTGCTAGAATCAATCGATAGTAAACGTTTTCATCGCTTTAAGTTTATTAACCCAAACCTAATGTTAAACGTATGAGAGAAATTCTACAGAAGAGGAAGCAGCTCTTCCTCCTGCTGTTCATGGTCATCACCTGCACCTACGCCCAAGCGCAACAGGTTGTGTCCGGAACAGTGAAGGATGAAAAAACAGGCGAACTCCTGCCTGGTGTAAACGTTGTGGTGAAAGGTACCAGCACGGGTACTATTTCGGATATTGAAGGTCGATACTCACTCGAAGTATCATCTTCCGATGCCATCCTGATATATTCCTTTGTTGGTTATGCAAAAGAAGAAGTACTGGTTGGTGGTCGTAACACAATCGACATTGCTCTGCGCGCAGATATATCTACGCTCGATGAAGTAGTGGTGGTGGGATACGGTACACAAAAGAAAAGTGTAGTATCCGGTGCGATCTCCAGCGTAAAGGCATCCGACCTGGAAGGTATGCCGGTTAACCGTATAGAGCAGGCGTTGCAGGGAAGAACCTCCGGTCTCACCATTGCCGCCAACTCTGGCCAGCCGGGCGAAGGCGCAACGGTACGTCTACGCGGTATCACATCCTTTAACCGCGATGGCGGCAACAACAACCAGCCGCTGTGGGTAGTGGATGGTGTGATCATCGACAACGGTGGTATAGGCTATCTCAATCAATCCGATATTGAATCGATCGAAGTATTGAAAGACGCAGCATCACAGGCTATATATGGAGCGCGTGCTGCTGCCGGTGTAATTCTGATCACTACCAAGAAAGGTAAATCGGGTGGACTGAAAGTAAATTACAATGGCTACTACGGTGTATCATCACCGGCACGCAAACTGGATCTGTTGAATGCCACACAATATGCTACACTTCGTAATGAAGCCGCAGCTGCCAATGGCGATCCGCTGCCGTATGCTGATCCGCAGTCGTATGGTACAGGTACCGATTGGCAGGCAACTATATTCAACAACAGCGCGAAACGTCAGAACCACGAGCTGAGCATCAGCGGTGGTAATGATAAATCTACCTTCTATACTTCATTCGGTTACCTGAGTCAGGATGGTATAGTAGCTACCGATATATCCAAGTATAAACGTTTTAACATTCGTCTTAACTCTACACACAAAATCAAGAAGTGGTTGTCGGTAGGTCAGAACCTTGGTTATGCCTATAACAAATCCATTGGTTTAGGAAACACGAACAGTGAATTTGGCGGACCGTTAAGTTCTGCTATTAACCTCGACCCAATCACTCCGGTAGTAGTTACAGATCCAACCATAGCCAATGCACCGCCATACTCCAACAACCCGGTGCGCAGAGATGCCAACGGAAATCCGTATGGTATATCCAGCCAGGTAGGACAGGAGATGACCAACCCGCTGGCCTATATTTCCAAGCAGTTGGGTAACAACAGCTCGGCACACAATATCATTGGTAACTTTTATGCAGAAGCAGAACCGCTCAAAGGACTGAAGCTGCGCTCTACCATCGGTACCAAGCTTGCTTTCTATGGAAGTGAGTCGTTCACACCGGTATATTTCCTCAATACCTCGAATGTCATTTCACAAAACTCATTTACACGCGAGAACAACGTACGTGTAGACTGGAACCTGGAGAATACAATTTCTTATACCCGTTCTATACAGGATCATAACATAACCGTGCTGGTGGGACAGGGTGCATACCTGGACGACAACACGCAGATGACGCGTGTAACGTTCAACGGTATACCGGCCGATAATTTTGAAGATGCTTCTTTCAACTATAAAGTACCGGCTACACAACGTACGTCCGATGCATCGGAAGGACAGAAGCACACAGTGGCTTCGCTCTTCGGTCGTATCAACTATAACTATAAAGAGAAATACCTGGTATCGGCACTCGTGCGCAGAGATGGTTCATCACGTTTCGGTACCAACCATCGCTTCGGTATATTTCCTTCGTTCTCACTCGGCTGGGTGCCTTCACTGGAAAACTTCTGGCCTGCTAACGACATCGTGAACTTCCTGAAGATTCGCGGTAGCTACGGTGTAGTAGGAAATGACAACATCGGTAACTTCTCATTCTTATCAACCATTGGTAGCGGACGTAACTATACATTCGGAAATACCGGTGCATACCAGAATGGTTTCAGTCCGAATGCGCCTGCTAACCCGGACCTGAAGTGGGAGCAGACAACGTCTACCAACATTGGTTTCGAAGCAACATTCCTGCAAGACTTCAATATTACATTCGACTGGTATAAGAAAGTTACCAGCGATATTTTGCAGAACCCGCGTATACCGGGTTATGTAGGAGCTATATCTAACCCTGCAGCGAACGTAGCCGATATGCAGAACTCCGGTGTAGAACTGGAACTCGGCTGGCATAAAACGATAGGAGAATTTACATTCGGGTTGAATGGTAACGTATCGTACCTGCAGAACAAGGTTACCTATCTCGGTAATGGTATAACATTCCTCACCGATGGTAACGCAGGCTTCCAGGGAAGTGCGTATGGTATAACGCGTACAGAAGTTGGTCACACCTATAATTCATTCTATGGATTCCAGACGCTGGGTATATTCCAGACACAGGAAGAAATAGAAGCGTATACCGGAGCAAAAGGAAAGATACAACCCAATGCACGCCCGGGCGATTTCAAATGGGAAGATGTAAATGGTGATGGTGTTATTAACGAGAACGACCGCAAGTTCCTCGGTAACCCGATGCCGAAATATACCTATGGCTTTACCTTCAATGTAGCGTATAAAGGATTTGACTTTACACTCTTCTCGCAAGGTGCTGCCGGCAACAAAATATTCCAGGGCTTAAGACGCTTCGGTATACCGGCTTCGAACTGGCAGACAGAAGCATTAGGTCGTTGGACAGGCCCGGGTACATCCAATACCTATCCTCGTCTGATCACCAGCGATCCTAACAACAACCTGGCAAATCCTTCGGATTTTTACCTGAAGAACGGAAGCTACTTCCGCATCAAGAATATACAGCTCGGATATACTATACCAAAGGCCATTGTTTCCAAAGCAGGTCTGGAGCGCGTGCGGGTATATATCATGAGCGAAAACCTGGCAACGTTCACCAAGTATAACGGATACGATCCTGAAATTGGTGGAGGCACCATGAGTATAGACCGCGGTATATATCCGCAGGCACGTTCGTATATGGCCGGTGTAATGGTTGGATTCTAAACAATGAACACAAACATGAAAAAGTATATAAAATATATAGCTTTTGCTGCAGCGTTGCAGCCGTTGAGCTCTTGCAGTGATTTTCTCGAACCGAAACCAAAAGGTCTCGACCTTGAATCAAATTATTACCTCAATCAGCAACAGGCTTTCAATGGTCTGATCGCTGTATACGATGTGGTAGGATGGCAGGGTGGTAATCTTACTACCAAAGTAGGAGCCATGTGCGCTGCATCAGACGATCACCTCGGTGGAGGTGAAGGAACCGGTGATAAAACTTTCACATCACTGTCAGACTATGTATTGACACCGGCTATCGGTCCGCAGGAAGATCTGTGGAAAAAAGGTTACTCCGGAATTTTCAGAGCAAACACCTTGCTGCAAAAATTACCGGGTGTACCGATGGATGAAAGCCTGAAGCTGCGATATACTGCCGAAACACTGGTGTTGCGCGCGTATTTCAACTTCGACCTGGTACGTCTGTTCAAGAATATACCGCTGCTGAACGAAACAGTTTCTCCGGATGAGATGTATAACATCACACAAGCTGCACCGGAAGATGTATACAAGCAGATTGAAGAAGACCTGCTGGCCGCTATAGCAGAGCCCAACCTGCCCAACACCGTACCGGCTGCAACGGAAGGTGGTCGCATTACCAAAGGTATAGCACATGCGTTGCTCGGTAAAGTATATATGTACGAAAAGAAATATGCTGAAGCTGCTGCCGAGCTGAAAGAAGTGAACGGCACACCGGGCCAGTTGAACGCAACGTACGGATATAAGCTGATCGATAATTTTGGCGATCTCTGGAAATCTACGGCTGATGTAAAATTCAACAGCGAGTCGATCTTCGAAGTAGGCTACACCAGTACATCAGCCGGTGGCTGGAGCTGTATTGCCTGTACAGAAGGAAATATACTCAACATCATGACCGGCCCGAGAGGATATACTACCAAGACGGCCAACGCTCCCGACTATATTTCGGGCTGGAGTTACTTCCCGGTAACAAAAAGTCTGTTTGATGCTATACACTACGACCCACGCTATAAATATACCATAGCGAACCTCGACAGTCTGAAGCAATATGGTATAGCAGACTATACACCGGGTGCACAGAACACCGGATGGTTCCTGGAAAAATTTGCCGGAAGAAAATCCAATACACCGGTAGGTGCTGCAGGAGCTCCCGAGCTGAACTATCCGCAGAACATGTATGAGATACGATTGGCTGATACATACCTGCTCGAAGCAGAAGCGCTGGTACAAACCGGTACGGACCAGGCAAGAGCAGATGCATTGCTGAATGCTGTGCGTGCCCGCGTAGGACTTGGCCCTATAACAGCAACACTGCTCAACATCAAGAATGAGAGACGCCTTGAACTGGCTGGTGAAGGACATCGCTGGTTTGACCTGGTGCGCTGGGGCGATGCTGCTGCCGCACTGGCTGATCGCGGCTTTGTTGCCGGTAAACATGAGATCCTCCCTATACCATTGAACGAGCTGAACAACACCAAGCTTGAACAAAGCAAAGAGTGGGGCGGTACTAAATAATAAACACGACAACTATGAAACTGACTATAAATACAATGAAACTATATGCTGCACTCAGCATACTGGTGGCTGGTATATTTACTGCCTGTCAGCCCGATGAGTTTGGTAATGGTGATGGCAACGGGTTGAGTGACCCCGGTATATCTGCATCTTTTACCATTACTCCGGTAGAAGGAAAGAACAATACCTATGTGTTCGCGGCAGACCAGACCGATCTGATCGGTGTTCGCTGGGACAAAGACGATGGTGTTGGTTTTCCGAAAACCATGGGTAAAGCGATCGATACAGTTTTCTATCCGGATGCCGGTACTTATACCATCACGTTGAAAGCGTATGGAAGAGGAGGCGCATCAGCCGTATCATCAAAGACCCTTACGGTAGATACATCCGATCCTGCATCGGGTAATCTGGTAGTAGGTGGCAAGATGAATGCCGGTGATGAAAGTAAATGGAACTTCGTTACCTATAGCGCAGGTGTAACGTTCGCGATCCTCGATAACAAGATGATTGCCAGTGGTGGAAGCGGTGGCCATGCCGGTATATACCAGGCCATACAAGTAGAAGGCGGCAAGAAGTATAAAGTAGACATGACTGTTTCCGGAAGCGGTGCTACGGATGTATGGTTTGAAGTATATGTAGGCACAGCAGAACCCGTGCCCGGTAAAGATTACAACGATGGGGGTACGCGCCTGGGGTTGAACACCTGGGCAGGTTGCGGCAAAACAGCCTTCAATGCAAAGCTCTCCTCTATATCTTGCTCCGGCTCCGGTGGTGTGGTGACCTTCCCGCAGAGTGGTACAGTATATCTGATGATCCGCACAGGCGGTAGTAATTTAGGAACAACCGGTATATCCATCGACAACGTGGAGCTGCGCGGTACAAAATGATCTTATTTTGGTTTGGCAATACAAGCTGCTGGTGGTAACATCGGCAGCTTGTTGCTATTAAAGGCAGATGTATAAAGACAGTATATATACTTCGTGATGAAGATACTGTCGGGTAAATACAGTACGTTTACACTTCCAATAGATTTTAAACAAATTTTCATGAAGAAGAAGATTGTTGGCACCTGGTGCCTGTCGTTCGTGTTGCTGTTTCTGTTTCAGGCGCAGAAGCCTGTAGAACCAGTACCCACCAATGAAAAAGTAGAAGCACTGCTGGCCAAAATGACCCTCGAAGAAAAAGTAGGGCAGATGGCGCAGGTAACGCTGGATGTTATTACCAAAGGTAAAAATGAATATGTAAGTGATGAACCACTGCAACTTGATATGGCCATTGTGCGCAAGGCATTGCTCGATTACAAGATCGGCTCTGTATTGAACACTGCGAACAATCGCGCACGTACTGTGGAGAAGTGGCAGGAGATCATCACCCAATTACAGGATGTAGCAACAAAAGAAACACGCCTGAAGATACCGGTGATCTATGGTATAGATGCCATACACGGCACAACCTATACGGCAGGCGCTACATTTTTTCCGCAGCAGATAGCACAAGCGGCTACCTGGAACCGCTCGCTCGTAAAACGCGGTGCAGAGATATGCGCTTACGAAACAAGAGCCTCTGCTATACCCTGGAATTTTTCGCCCGTATTAGACCTCGGTCGCGACCCGCGCTTTCCCCGCTTGTGGGAAACCTTTGGCGAAGATGTATATCTCGCTACTGAAATGGGCAGGCAGATGATTGAAGGCTATGAAGGTAAAAGCAATGATGTAAAGAATCCTGTACATGTTGCTTCTACACTGAAGCACTTCCTGGGTTACCAGGTGCCACAATCCGGGAAAGACAGAACACCCGCATTTATACCGGAGATAGAATTACGCGAAAGACATTTGCCGGCATTCAAAGCAGCTATCGATGCAGGTGCGCATTCGGTAATGATCAACTCGGGTCTTATCAATGGTATACCGGTGCATGCAGATCCCACCATACTTACCAAACTTCTCAAGGAAGAGCTGGGCTTTAAAGGTGTGGTTGTTACCGACTGGAAAGATATCGATAACCTGTATGAGCGCGATAAAGTAGCCGCTACTCCAAAAGAAGCCGTGAAGCTCGCGATCAATGCCGGTATAGATATGTCAATGATTCCCTATAATTTCCGCTTCTGTGATTACCTGATCGAATTGGTAAAAGAAGGCGAAGTGCCCATGACTCGTATAGACGATGCTGTGCGCAGAATACTCACGTTGAAATTTGATCTCGGTCTTTTCGAAAAGCCGGTAACAAACTATAAAGATTATCCGGAGTTTGGCAGCAAGGCATTTGAGCAGTCGGCATACCAGGCAGCGGCAGAAGCAATCACATTGTTGAAGAATGCTAACAATATACTTCCGCTGAAGAAGAATGCAAAAGTGTTGGTAACAGGTCCGAATGCTAACTCCATGCGTGCGCTGAATGGCGGCTGGTCATATTCATGGCAGGGAGAAAAAGTAAATGAGTTTGGCGAAAAGTATAATACCATTCTGGAAGCCCTTCAATTGAAAGGTGGCAAAGAGAACATCACCTTCGTGCAAGGCATTGCCTATAACGACAATGGTAAGTATTGGGAAGAGAAAGACATCAATATAGAGGCTGCCGTAAAAGCAGCTGCTACGGTAGACTATATCGTGGCATGCGTTGGTGAGAACAGCTATACCGAGAAGCCTGGCGACTTGCACGAGCTTACATTATCAGCAAACCAGGTAGCGTTGGTAAAGGCATTGAGTAAAACAGGCAAGCCGGTAATTTTAGTATTGAACGAAGGTCGCCCGCGTCTTATCAGTGCTATCGAAAGAGATGTGCAGGGAGTAGTGCATCTATACCTGCCCGGTAACTTTGGTGGTGATGCAGCAGCCGATATACTCTATGGCAATGTAAACCCGAGCGGTAAATTACCCTATACCTACCCGATGTTTGCCAATACACTGGTAACGTACGATCACAAACCATCGGAAGAACAAAGCAAGATGCAGGGAGTATATGATTACGAATCTGACTTCGCTATTCAATATCCATTCGGCTTCGGATTAAGCTATACTACATTTGAGTATAGCGATCTGCAGGTAAGCAAGGCATCGGTAACTCCGGAAGAGAAAATGACTATATCCGTAACCGTAAAGAACACCGGTACACGCGAAGGTAAAGAAGTAATACAGTTGTTTATTTCTGATCTGTATGCCTCTGTAACACCCGATGTAAAACGCCTGCGCGGTTTTGAGAAGATATCGCTCAAGCCGGGCGAGTCGCAGAAAGTTACCTTTACAATTGGCGCACGGGATATAGCCTTTGTTGGTAAAGACATGCAATGGACAGTAGAGAAAGGCGACTACGAAATTAACGTTGCTACACTCAAGACTAAATTCAGCTTAACTGCCAACAAAACCTTCCGCGAAGGCGCTCCACAGTTATAATATATATTCTATAAAATAGATCACAAGTAAAGCCGCTGCCAAAACAGCGGCTTTTTTTATGGCGTTTCAGTAGTTGTTAGTGACGTCAGATGTTTCCATCTGACACAGTTAATATTCTCTGAATACGGGTTTCTTACAGTCAGGTGGAAACACCTGACTGCACACCTATATATATACCGGTATCAGTGTCTTTTCCCTTCCAGCATATTTCAACTGGGCCTCATCCAATCTTCGGTCTGGCAAGGCATGCGCGGATTGTATGCAGCCCAGGTGGAATATGCGGGGCCCCGCGGCCCGGGAGCGGGCTATGGAATGCGCTAGAAAGAATCAGGTAAGCGAAAGAACCTATCTTGATGCAGCAACATGATTTCATTTGTAGAAAGCCCCTAGTCTGGTGGAAACACCTGACTACATAGATATAATATATATAGTGTTCCACCACCTGATATTTTCAAAACACTGATTATCAAGCTGCGTAGCAAGCTTGGCGTAGTGAGGGCGTACACCGGAAAAATAGTGTAGAGGCTGAAGTGTAGAATGCCTTTCGGGTGTGTAAAAGTGTGCGTCCTATATTTAGTGTAAACGTTTGAACGACACGTAAAAACGTTTGCAATAGAATTACTTAAACCCAAAATTTTAAACCATGATGCTACAAATTTTACGGAGAGGAACATTGTTTCTGATGTTGCTGCTGGTCTTTCTGCAGGGAAGGACACAGAGCCGGCTACGAGCCGATGGAACACGGATTGTGAATGCTTCCAACCAGGAAGTTATTCTGAAGGGTGTGGGCTTGGGAGGTTGGCTGTTACAGGAAGGCTATATGATGAACCCGAGTGGAGGCGGCACACAGGGATCATTCAAAAAGAGACTATATGATCAGGGCCAGAGCGAAGCACAGGTAGAAGCATTCTATCAAAGCTGGCGCGATAACTTTATTACACAAGCCGATATAAACTGGATTGCCGATCAGGGCTTCAACTGCGTGCGTATACCTATGCACTACGATCTGTTCCTTACACCGGCACAACGCACCGTGCGTAATAATGTAATTCGTAATTCAGCAAACTATACCACGTATGTCAATTCGCTTACCACGTGGTATAACAATAACCAGTTGTTTGTAGATCCGAACCTGGAAGGCTTTAGAACATTAGAGAACTGTTTGAACTGGTGTGCGGCCCGCGGCATGTATGTAATTGTAGATTTACACGCAGCACCAGGAGCACAGGGTACCGATTCAAATATAGCCGATGCATTGGTAGGTAATGATCTGTGGAATCGCCAGATATACCAGGACATTACGGTACGCCTGTGGGAAAAGATCGTTACCCGCTATATCAACAACAACACCGTGGCTTTCTGGGATCTGATCAACGAGCCGAACAATGTGCCGCAGAATCAAACAATCCATACGTTGTTGAACAGACTGGTAAATGCTGTACGTGCCCTCGGCGATACACACCTGATCATGATTGAAGGAAACGGCTGGGGTAATAATTATGATTACCTCGAACCCTTTACATTCGATAATCAATCGAACCTGGTATATAATGCACACCGCTACTGGATAAACGAAGGCGATGACTATATACGCGATGGTAATCCGAACCAGATCAACCGTCTCATCAATCTTACAGAATTCAGAACGCGGCATAATGTACCGGTGTGGGTAGGAGAGACCGGAGAGAATTCCGATGAGTGGCTTCGCCAGAATGTAGATAAGCTCAATGCGAATAATATAGGTTGGGCACACTGGACGTACAAGCGCACCAGCTCTACAGCCAATGCTGCATTAAGAAGAATTATAGGCCCGCCATATTTAACAGATGGTGTATCCGCCATGAGTGGTGTATTGAATAATATACAGTTTGCCAACACCGTAGTGAACTCCGGTCCCCTGGCTGCTGTAGATCCAAGACGCGGTTCATCCTCTACAAGCTGTACGGGTAATTATACGGCTATACCGGCCACTATACAGGCAGAAGGCTATTGCGCCATGAGTGGTGTACAAACCGAAACGACTACCGATACAGGCGGTGGTCAAAATGTAGGCTATCTCGATGTTGGCGATTGGCTGGGCTACCGGGTAAATATACCTGCTGCCGGTACCTATACCGTTGAGTATAGAGTAGCGAGTCAGAACACAACAGGTGCATTGCGTCTTGAACAATTTGGTGGTGGTGCAACGTATGGTACCATTACTGTTCCTAACACGGGTGGCTGGCAGGTATGGCAAACTATATCGCATACTGTAACACTGCCCGCAGGACAACAACAACTTGGTATAGCGATTACTGGTGCCGGTTTTAATTTGAACTGGATAAGAATATCTTCTCCCTCGGGTGGGAGTGCTCCCATCGGACAAGTGATCTGGCTGAGGGGTATAAATAATCAATATGTAAGTGGCGAGAATGGTACTACCGCCATGAACTGCAACCGTCCAACGGTGGGTACATGGGAACAATTTACCGTGGTAGATGCCGGTGGCGGAAAAATAGCGCTGCGCAGCATGAGTAAATATGTATCGTCAGAGAACGGTGCGGCCGCTATTACCTGCAGTCGTACTACGGTTGGCGATTGGGAAAAATTTGATTGGGTAGTAAATGCCGATGGAAAAATATCGCTGCGTGGAAACAATGGTCGGTATATATCTTCTGAAAACGGCACACAAGCCATGACGTGCAATCGCACCACTATATCCGGCTGGGAAGCATTTACCTATGGCACAGGTTCAGGCGCACGCATAGCGGCAACCGAATCGGCAGTATATAATGAACAGAACGATGAGTTAACGGTATACCCGAATCCATCTGCCGGTACATTTACCGTACGAGTAGCAAAACCTTCTACCGTAAGTATTACCAATGCATCCGGCAAAGTAATTCTGAAAGCCGAAGTGAACGATGTGCTGCCGGTTGGTAAAGTAGCGGCCGGTATATACATTGTGCAGATGAAGAGTAAAGAGCGTATTGTTACAAAGAAAGTAATCGTTAATCAATAGCGTTAATGAATAGTGTTAAGTTTTAGCTTAACATAGTATAATATACAGGGAGCGGAGCCATATCTCCGTTCCTTTTTTTATAGTATATATAATATCAGAAGTTCAGAATAAAATCCTGGAGGTTTTTGTTGCGGTCCAGTTGTATCTTCTTGCGTAAGCGGTAGCGGCTGATCTCCACTCCGCGAACAGATATATTTAATAGTTGAGCGATCTCTTTCGAAGAGAGATTCATGCGCAGGTAGGCACTCAGCTTTATTTCCTGCGGACTCAGTGT
>NZ_DATCSD010000220.1:0-19669 GCF_036568665.1 Ohtaekwangia sp.
GTTGTATTCTTGAACTTGAATGCACCACCTGCGAGGTCTATATTTTTAATCTCCCAGGTATTCGCTGCAACCAGTTCCATTTCATCGGCACCCCAGCTGTTAAATACACCGGCTATATACATCTTGGCATTGTTTGCAGGATATAGCTGATCAACAATCGAGAACGTTGTTGTTGATTCTGTTACTTGACCTTTGGTATCAGTCGCTTTAATTATCAGTGTATAATCTCCGTAGTCAAGTGAAGAAGCGTTAAAAGCAGTTCCTTCCACATAGATCGAATCACGTTCACCACCCAGTGTTTTTGAAGTAGTATATATTTCATTACCATCTTTGTCTTTCAGGGTAATGCTTCCGGATGCGAGCGGTGACGAAGGACCGTCAGCAAAAATTACTTTAACATCGAAACCTCCGATCTTGGTGCTGGTTTTGGGTGTATAGCTCAAAATAGCAGGCGGATAGTTGGTCAGATTGTTCACATCGATATCGTCCTGGCACGAAGACAGAACCACCAGCGATATGAAGGTTGAGAGTATCAGTATATATTTCATGTTTCTCAATATTTAGTATGTAGCTTGCCGGAGTGCCACACTATAGATGTACCACTCCGGCAGCATGATTAATATCCAGAGTTTTGTTCCAGGCTTGGGTTAGCAATCTTGGCCGAAGCTGGTATCGGAAATACATCGCGGAATGCTTCCGTTTCTTTTCCTTCCGGTACGTTACCTTTCCAAGGCCAGATAGCCCGGGGGTTGCCTGAATCGCTGGTGGTGAACAGACCAAAGCGCACAAGATCTGTACGGCGATGACCTTCCCAGTATAATTCTCTTCCTCTTTCATCGATGAGGAAATCAAGCGTAAGGTTTGCTGCACTAATGTTGCCCGTAGCATCACCATACGCACGCTGACGAAGCTGGTTGATATACCCTACTGCCGTGCTCTGATCGCCACCGGAACCTCCGCGCACAACGGCCTCAGCATACATGAGGTATACATCTGCCAGGCGGAACATCGGATAGTCGTTATCAACGAATGTAGAGTTTGAACCAGACTCACCATCGGAAGTGAGGTTCACAAATTTGGGAACTGCATAACCTTCGTTGAAGGATGTGATCGGTGTACTTGGAATTTCTTTTGACTGACCGGCGGTATAAAATATAGCGCGTGAATCGGTAGCACCGGTTTCATCCGGAAAAAGATTTACCAGGTTCTTTGTAGCACGCAAGCCAGCCCATCCGCCATCAAGACCATAGTTAGCAGCCACCATCGATCCTCCTACAGATGCATGACACAGAAAGGTCATACCACCATAGGTTTGTGTATGGGTACCATCGAAGTTTACTGCGAAGATGATCTCTGGTGATTTGTTGTTATCCGCCAAAAAATTATCCTGGTAGTCGGTAGCCAGGGAATATATACCAGACTGGATGATCTTGTTCAGATACGTAAGCGACTCGGTATCTTTTGCTGTACCGGTATATACTTTAGCGTTCTGATATAGCTTGGCCAGTAACATCCACAGTGCTGCTTTATCAGCTCTGCCATATTCTACTGTGCCCGGATCACCCATGTCTGCTTCTACATCTTTCAATTCACTTTCAATCAACGCGAATACATCCAGCTTGCCATTCTCCGGCTGATTAGGTGATGATGTTCCTACCGGATTGGATTCAGGTACGATGGGTATATTTCCAAACATATCCAGTCCATGCCAGTAACTTAACGCGCGCAGAAAGCGAACCTCTGCACGGAATTGTTTTACCTCTGCTTTAGTCTCATCGGTATTACCTCGCGCAGTAAGTTTATCATCTGTAGTCTGACGCAAAAATTCATTCGCCATGGATATCTGGAAATAGATACGATTGAACATCGCATTCACAAACTCATTTTGTGCTGTCCAGGTATGCAAGTGATACGTTGGCAATGTACCATCGTTCCACGCGATTACTGCTTCATCCGTAGTAAGCTCCTGAGCTTTCCAATATTGACGCAGGTATGTTGAGAAACCTTCATCTATACCTGTGATATCCGGATCACCGGCAGGTCCTTGTTGACCACTGATCGCTAACCCCGCATATATCTTTGCGAGAAATTGTTTATACGCAGCAGGCTCTGTAAAAACAAGATCTGCTGTTGCTGAGCTTTCAGGAGCAACATCGAGGTCTGTACATCCCACGATCGCTACAAAGCTTGTTATGAATAATATTCTGATTATCGTCTTCATGTTGTTCATCGTTCGTAATAATTAAAAGCCAAGACTTACGCCGAATACATAGGTTCTGGCACGCGGGTATAGATTGTTGTCGATGCCGGATACGCTGGCTTCCGGATCGAGGCCCGAGTACTTGGTAATCACAAACGGGTTCTGCACCGTTCCATATACTCTCACACGCATGGTGCTGGGCAATTGCTTGAAGGAATAACCCAGTGTAATGTTATCCATGCGCAGGAAAGAAGCATCTTCGATATAGTAGTCCGAGAAGTATTGTGGATTGAAGAAGTTTGTCTTCAATACATCGGTAATCATATTTACCGGGCGGAACGGATCGGCCGCACGTTTGAAGCTGGAGTTGGATGCTACGTTGTTATATACATAGTTACCCGTGCTGGCACGCAATGTAAACGTAAGATCAAACCCTTTATAGTTCAACTGCGATGTAAGACCATATAGCATGGAAGGTGAAGGCTTCTTGAACGGACGCAGATCGTCTGAATCTACTTTACCATCGCCATTCACATCTTCATACATATCGGCCAGTGTAGCGTTACCGTTGTTGTCGGTTACCGGGTTTCCGTTCTCATCATACTTTTGCTTGTAAGCATAGAATGCGTTTACCGGTTGTCCTACTTTCAGGATTTGTATTTTGTTACCTACACCTCCGGAAATATCACCGGTGGTATATCCTTTAAATTTAGGATCATCGCTTCCATCCAGTGCAACAATCTTGTTCTTGTTATACGCTACGTTGAAAGCTACATTCCAGGTGAGATCACCTTTATCGATAGCCACTGCGTTCAAGGTTAATTCTATACCCTGATTCTTTACTTTACCAATGTTGGTAACGATCTGGTTCGTCAGGTTAGCACCGGGAGGTACTGCGCGTGTAAATAAAAGTTTAGAAGTATTCTTCTGGTATGCATCAATAGAACCAGTGAGTCTTCCATTAAGTACACCAAAGTCAAGACCTATATTTAGCGAAGCTGTTTGCTCCCACTGTAGTTTGTCATCATAACCGGAAGGGCGTATCGTACTCACATACGAATTACCGAATTGATATTGTGCCGTCTGGTTACTGGTAGTATAGGATGGCAGGTAAGTATAGTTCTTGATGCCATCCTGGTTACCGGTTATACCATAACCTACTCTCAACTTCAGATCACTGAATGTATTCTGTAATGTTTCCAGGAATGTTTCATCGATGATGCGCCACGCAAATGCCGCAGACGGGAACAAGCCCCAGCGTTTCAGCGGACCGAAGCGTGTTGACCCATCTCTGCGGATATTGGCGGTAAACAAATATTTATCCTTGTACGAATAATTTACTCTGCCGAAGAATGATATCAGTCTGTTCGTTCCGTATGGCTCGAGTTTGTTTTGCGGGAACGGATTGAACGGTATAGTTTGCTTGGCAACGCTAGGGTTATCTGCACCGTAGATGTTCGTAGTTAAACGTGTAGCATCAAAGCCCTGCAGCTCAGAATAAAATTCCTGCCATGAGTAACCGGCTGTTACATCGATCTTGCTGTTGATAGAAGTTAGATCTTTCTTATAGTTTACATATCCTTCAAACAGCTTGGCATATTTATAAGGGTTCTGTATCGTGATCTTTCCGGTATCAGGAGACACTTCTGATTTCAGATAGCTTGGACGGAAAGTTTTACGCTGACCACGCGTTACATCGTAGCCTAAATTTACATTGAAGCGCAAGCCTGGTATAGCCCGTAGTTTATAGTCGGCCTGTATATTTCCAAGACTGCGGAACACTCGCCCAACATCATTGGTAAGATTCAATTCGGCTACCGGATTGCTGGTTGCCTGAAACACCGGTATACGTTTACCATCTTTTACATCATACCATTCGTTATAACCACCGAACGGACTTTGTGCATCGTATACCGGTTGCGTTGGATCGTACGCTAACGCCATGCCGATAACACCGGGTGCATAACGATCTTCGGTCTGTGCACCTTTCACACTGATATTTACGGTGAGATCATCATTCAAAAAATTCTGGCCGAGATTCAGCGAGAAGTTTGTACGCTTGGTATAAGAAGTATTGATAATACCATCTTGCTCTTGGTGTCCTACGGATGCACGATAATTTAATTTATCCGTTCCACCGGAAAGCGAAAGTGTATGACTTGATCCTATAGCCTTACTGAAAATTTCATCCTGCCAGTCAGTATTGTTGTTTCCCAGGAACTGAAGATTGCCCGGAGCTTTTGCTGTTACTACTGAGCGGAATTGATCGGCATTGAATACATCATAACGTTTGGCAACTGTACCAACAGAATAGAAGCCATCGTAGGTTAATGAAGGAGCGCCACTCTTTCCCTTTTTCGTAGTAATGATGATTACACCGTTGGCAGCACGCGAACCATAGATCGCAGCTGCCGATGCATCTTTCAACACCGTGAACGTTTCAATATCATTCGGGTTGATGAAGTTGAGCGGATTGCGTCCTGCAACGGTACCGTCAGACGCCACGGGTACACCATCAATCACATAAAGCGGTTCGTTACTGGCTGTGATTGAAGTACCTCCGCGAATGCGTATACTTGAACCAACGCCCGGCTCACCACTGGCCGGAGAAATTTGTACACCGGCAATTTTACCTGTGATCAATTGATCAGGCGATACAATAGCACCGCGGTTAAAAGCTTTGTTATCAACAGCAGCAACAACGCCGGTTACATCTTTCTTCTCCTGTTGTCCATATCCAACCACTACGACTTCCGTCAGTGCTGTAACATCTCCGTTCAGAGACACATCAATGACAGATCTTCCTGCCACAGATATTTCCTGAGTAGTAAATCCGACAAAAGAAAAAACGAGTGTAGCGTTCTCTCCAACATTGAGGGAATAACGACCATCGGCATCTGTTACGGTTCCGTTGGTTGATCCTTTCTCCACGATACTCACACCAGGAAGAGAGGTTCCATCATCGGTAGAAATTACCTTTCCGGTAATCTTCACGCTCTGCGCCTGTACCTGTACACACGCGAAGAGCAGCACGATGACGAGAACTTTTTGGGTTGCTTGATAAAGTTTCATCATAGGTTGTTCGTTGGTTAATGGTTAAATTAAAAGCAGGATTCTACCCTACTTTGAGTGAAAAGTATTGTCAAACCCCATTCAAAATTCAAAATAAGCGATAAAAATTCACGAAATCGGAGTCGTAATCGGAGTCGCATTCGTTTGCGAAGTTGCGAAAAAAGTTGCGCAAACGTTGCGGAGTTTAAACGGATAGTTGTAAACTTGCAATATGAAGTACAATCAGGTAACCATTAAGGACATTGCCCGCGAGCTGGGCATCTCCCCATCAACCGTTTCCAGAGCACTGAAAGATCATCCTGACATCAGTCCGGAGACGAAGAAAGCTGTGAACGAACTTGCTGAAAAGCTGAACTACCAACCCAACATCGTTGCGCTGAGTCTGCGACAGAGCAAGACGAATACGATTGGTGTGATCATTCCTGAAATCGTGCACTTCTTCTTCTCAACTGTTATCAGCGGTATAGAAGATGTAGCCTACAGCGCAGGATACAATGTGATCATCACACAGTCTAATGAATCATTGCAACGCGAGAAGACTGACATCAAAGCTTTGTTCAACAGCCGAGTGGATGGTATGCTGATCTCTCTATCACGCGAGACAAGTACATTCGAACACATTGATGCTACACTTGCCAAAGGTGTACCGATGGTATTCTTCGATCGTGTATATGATACACCTACATCGAGTAAAGTAATTGTAGATGACCTGAGTGGTGCTAAAGATGCCACGCTTCACCTGATTGAACAAGGATGTAATCGCATTGCTCACCTGGAAGGCCCTCCTAACCTGGGCATTACCAAGCAGCGCCTGGAAGGATATCTTGAAGCTTTGAATGAAAGTGGTATACCGGTTAACAGAGACCTGATCATGTCGTGCCCGCTGGGTACCATTGAAGAAGGTAAAGCTGCTACCGAAAAATTACTGAAGATGGAAAATCCTCCGGATGCAATCTTCGCTACCAACGACCCTGCTGCTATGGGTGCTATGCAAGCTATAAAAGAAGCGGGTCTGAAGATACCAAAAGATATAGCGGTTGCCGGTTTTAGTAACTGGTTCTTCAGCGCGTTGCTTGAACCACCATTGACTTCTGTGGATCAACCCGGATTTGAAATGGGACAAGAAGCTGCCAAGCTGTTGATCCGCCAGATCGAAGTGAAATCGAAAGACAATACCGATCCGACACCTGAAACCAAAGTATTGAAGACTCGCCTGATTGTACGCGAATCATCTTTGAAAAAAGGTAAAAAGAAATAAGTCTGTATCGTTCGAAAGCGAAGTCCTGAATGAGTTCATATGTTGAATTTTCATTCAGGACTTTCTTTTTTATGCGTATCATATCTTTCCCTAACCAGTTGCCGCAATCGATTTCTGTTTTTTAGTGTCTGCCCTTCGTAGGTTAAGTGTGTCGAATTAATTTTACTTGAACTGTTTATTAAGGTTTAACACAACATGTCAAGAACAATCAATTCCCCTCTCAGCAAAAGTTTAGGATCGTTAACTCACTGGAAAAATATCAAGCATGCACTGGTTGGAGAAACTTCTCACGGGCGGTTTCAAATTCAATTTTATAACGAGGGCATTACACGCATTTCCGTTACCCAAGCCGATACATTTGAAGACTTTTCTTATTCTGTGGTTGCTTCTCCATCCTATCAACCCACAGTAACAGAACACACCGATGCATTGGAGGTTGTTACTTCCAAGTTCAAGATGCGCATTACCAAAAATCCTGTGCGCTTCAGTTTTTATACACTCGATAATCAACCCATCAACGAAGATGATCAAGGTTTTGGAACAAGCTGGAATGGCGAACAGATAACGACCTACAAGAAGATGCAAGCCGGTGAACGCTTCATCGGTCTTGGTGAGAAAACAGGTCCGCTCGATCGCAAAGGCAATGGCTATCAAAACTGGAACACCGATAACTTTGCATACTCTCCCGGCTCTGATCCGCTATATTGTTCTATACCTTTCTACATTGGTGTGCACAATGGATTATCGTATGGTATATTCTTCGATAACTCGCACAAATCATTTTTCAATTTCGGGGCATCCAACAATCGCTTTACAAGTTTTGCTGCCGACTCCGGTGAGATGAATTATTACTTCATTCACGGAAATTCTGTTGGCGAGATCATTCAACAATATACTCACCTCACCGGCCGCATGGAGATGCCTCCGCTGTGGAGTATAGGTTATCAGCAATGTCGCTACAGCTACTATCCGGATAAGGAAGTATTAACACTCGCGCGCACGTTCCGCGAAAAAGATATACCGGCTGATACAATTGTGTTTGATATCCACTACATGGATCAGTACAAGATCTTTACCTGGAGTCAACGCGATTTCTCGGATCCGAAAGAACTGCTTGTACAACTACAGCGCATGGGCTTTCACGTTGTGGTAATGTGCGACCCGGGTATAAAAGTAGAAGAAGGATACGACACCTACGATAAAGGTATACGCGAAGATGTATTCATAAAATACCAGGATGGTACTAATTATACCGGGCAGGTTTGGCCAGGCTGGTGTCACTTCCCTGACTTTACAAATCCTAAAACACGCCTGTGGTGGCAGAAGCAATTTCACGATTATGTGAACATTGGTGTGGAGGGTTTCTGGAATGACATGAACGAGATCGCTACCTGGGGACAGATGATCCCCGAAAATATAGAGCTCGACTTCGAAGGCAACAAAGCCTCTATGCGCAGAGGCCGAAATATATATGGCATGCAGATGGCCCGCAGTACATACGAAGGTGCCAAAGCATTACTGAAAGGGAAACGTCCGTTCAACCTCACACGTTCTGGTTTCTCCGGAGTGCAACGCTATGCCGCTGTATGGACAGGCGATAACGTAGCGTACGATGAACACATGCTGCTCGGCGTACGACTGGTGAACAGTATGGGATTGAGTGGTATAGCATTCGCAGGCTATGATGTAGGCGGATTTGTAGGCGATGCCAACTCAAAGCTTTTTGCTCGCTGGGTTTCCATCGGAGCCTTCTCTCCTTTCTTCCGCGGTCACTCCATGATCAACAGTCGCGACTCAGAACCGTGGGCGTATGGCGAAGAAGTAGAACAAATCTCGCGTAACTATATCAAGTTCCGGTATCAGCTGTTGCCCTATATATACTCTTTGTTCTACGATGCCAGCACAACCGGTATACCGGTGCAACGCTCGCTTGCTATCGATTATACACACGACTGGAAAATTTATGACGGACAGTTTCACAATCAATTTTTACTCGGTCCTTCTATACTGGTAGCGCCTGCTGAAAGCAACAAAGAATTTGTAAAAGTATATTTCCCGGAAGGCGATTGGTATTCGCTGTATAACGGACAAAAATATGCTGGACAATCCGAAGTTATTGTTGAGTGCCCTGTACATCGTTTGCCTGTATTTGTTAAAGGTGGTGCTATACTTCCTATGAAACCCGTGCAGTCGAGCACCAAAGAAGTGAGCGATCATTTAATACTGCATGTATATGCCGGCAAACAAAATACATCATTTATACACTATGAAGATGACGGCAGCACGTTCCAATACCAGGAAGGTAGATTCGCCAAGCGTTTGCTGGAGTATCGTCCACATGAGCGCATGTTTATCATCAATGCAACGGAAGGCACATACGTGTCGCCAGTTCGAAAACTGAAAGTGGTATTGCATGGATTTGACGGAACCCTAGCCCAGGCGTTGGTGAATGGAAATCCGGTAGCGGTGATCAACGATGTAAACCAGTTCTTTGCTGCGCTGGAAAAATTCGATCCGTTCTTCGATCCGGAGCCGGCTCCACAGGAAAACGTGCACAGTCTTGAAATTGAATATTCAACCGGACCGATCACTATACAGTGGTGATTATTCTGATGGCAATTGTCAGTAAAAATTGGTATTGATACAGATTTTATTGACTTTAGCACATCTACAATCGATTGAACTAATCTACCTTCATGAGCACGCACGCTACCTTGCAACGGCCTCGCATGAGCTTCTGGCAAATCTGGAACATGAGCTTCGGGTTCTTCGGAATTCAGTTTGGCTTTGCATTACAAAACGGAAATGCGTCACGTATACTCGGCATCTTTGGTGCCGATGTTGAGCACCTCTCCTGGTTCTGGCTGGCTGCTCCACTCACAGGCATGATCATTCAACCGATCATCGGATACTATAGCGATCGCACGTGGACTTCATTAGGAAGAAGAAGACCCTACTTTTTAGCCGGGGCTATCATTGCATCTATAGCATTGATGTTCATGCCCAATGCTGATGTACTGGTACATATACTCCCGGCATTATATGCAGGAGCCGGTATATTAATGATCATGGACGCATCGTTCAATGTAGCGATGGAGCCGTTCCGCGCATTGGTGGCCGATCTGCTTCCTTCTGATCAGCGTACACTTGGTTTCTCTATTCAGACTTTTCTGATCGGTATAGGTGCTGTACTTGGTTCATGGCTGCCCTATATATTTGCCGAGTTTTTTGGTGTAGCGAAAACTGCACCGGCCGGAGAAGTTCCCTATAATGTAACACTATCCTTTTACGTTGGTGCTATATCTTTCCTCATTGCTATACTCTGGACAGTTACTACTACCAAAGAATATCCACCGGATGAACACCTGAAGGATGCGCATGCTTCATCAGACAAAAAAGGATTAAGTCAGATCGTTGCAGACTTTGCCGGTATGCCTGCCACTATGAAACAGTTAGGATTGGTTCAATTCTTTTCATGGTTCGCATTGTTCTCCATGTGGGTGTTCAGTACATCCGCCATTGCTACGCACGTATATGGATTGCCCATGAGTGATACTTCTTCTGAAAGTTACCAGGATGCCGGTAACTGGGTAAGCGGGCTCTTTGGTATTTACAACGGTGTGTCCGCTATATATGCA
This sequence comes from Ohtaekwangia sp., assembly GCF_036568665.1. Lineage (GTDB taxonomy): Bacteria > Bacteroidota > Bacteroidia > Cytophagales > Cyclobacteriaceae > Ohtaekwangia. The sequence continues at coordinate 10,169 of NZ_DATCSD010000220.1, forward strand.
TTGTTTCTTCCTGCCATTGCTAAAAAGATTGGTAGAAAATTAACGCATGCCGTTTCGCTCACGGCCGGTGGTATAGGATTGATCTCGATTTATTTCATTCACGATCCTCAGCTCCTGGTCCTGTCGATGATCGGAGTTGGTTTTGCGTGGGCAAGTATACTGGCCATGCCGTATGCTATACTGGCGGGTTCGATCCCTCCTTACAAGATGGGAATTTACATGGGTGTGTTTAATTTCTTCATCACTCTACCGCAGATCATAAATGGTATTGTAGGCGGACCGATCGTAAAGTATATTTACGGCTCGCATGCTATCTATAGTATTGTTATGGCGGGTGTGTTTCTGTTGATAGCAGCCTTCTGCGTTCGGTTTGTTAAAGACCAGGACGATGTTGTACGACTATGATCAGAACTATACTATATCTCACCGTTGTCTTGTTATGTGGCAATGTGTATGCACAAGACTATTCGTACTTTACCAAAACCATTCGTACTTTTTATACCAGTGCTGCAGAAGCTGAAAAGCAATATGATCTGCTGGTAAGCAAAGAGCAGATTCCCTTTGCTATAGGCGACTCTGTGGCATTTTTATATCGCGGAGAAGCCAACAGCGTTGCCTGGATGGGCGACTTCAACGGCTGGGGATATGACAAGAATTTTCACAACAAAGGAACACGTATACCGAACACCAACATCTGGATACTCAAGACCTCCTTCCCTGCTGATGCAAGGCTCGATTACAAAATTGTAGTGAACGAATCTACCTGGCTGCTCGATCCGGTAAATACCCACCAGCAATGGTCGGGTGTTGGTGGTGGAAGTCCTAACTCCGAGTTACGCATGCCCCGCTGGGCGGCAGATCCGGTTACTGAACCAATGGAGGGTATACAGCGCGGCAAGATCCAGAAAGACATTCTCATCAACAGCGCGTTACTTGGCTACCAGGTAACGTATAGCATCTATACTCCGCCTGGTTTTAACCCCGCACAACGTACCATCTACCCGATCATTTATATTACCGATGGCTATGAGTATATGCACGAGCAAATGGGCAACATGCCTGTTATACTCGATAACCTTATTCACCTAAAAAAGATTAAACCCGTTATCGCAGTATTCATAGATCATCGCGAACCGGTTAATCGCTCGAACAACCGGAGAATGCAGGAGCTCGCGATGAATTCGGGCTACCTGGCTTTTATCACAACCGAATTGATACCAAAGATTGAGAAGCAGTACATGGTATCGATCGATCCGAAAGACCGTGCTATACTGGGTACATCGATGGGTGGATTGACGGCAGCATACTTTGCCTTCTCGCGCCCTAATCTTTTTGGATTGGCCGGTATTCAATCACCAGCATTCTGGTTTAAGCCCGAGATATATACTTTATGCGAGAATCCGGAAAAACCACCGGTAAAAATCTTCATGACTACCGGCACGATTAATGATACCCGGGAAGGTGCCGAAAAAATGAAAACACTGCTAAACAAAAATACCTGCACCTATCAGTTCCGCGAAGTGAACCAGGGACACTCCTGGGGAAACTGGCGCGACCTGACCGATGATATTCTCATTTACTTTTTCCCCGCCAACTGATTAAATTCGGGCCATAATTCTACTATCCCCTTGCTTGACTATGAAACTTGGACGTCTACTACTCTCTGTATTCCTGGTAATTGCTGTAACAGTATACATAACTAGCTGTAGCTCTGGCAAAAAAGCGTATGAGCGCGGAGATTATTACGAGGCCGTAATGAAATCTGTGAGCCGGCTAAGACAGAATCCGGATCACTCCAAATCATTGGAAACGCTAAAGAATGCCTATCCGCTGGCAGTAGAATTTTATGAAACGCAAGCCAAAAATGAGGTTGCCTCTAATTCCAATTTCAAATGGAAGAATGCGATACAGGCTTACAATACCATCAACCAGATGTATGAAGCCATCCGTCAATGTCCGGGCTGTATGAAGGCTGTAAAGAGCCCGGTAAATTATTATAACGAGATAGGCCCGCTGAAAGAAAAGGCTGCAGACGAAAGCTATAACGCTGGTATAGAGGCCTTGATGAAAGGCAACCGAAATGATGCCAAGCGTGCATACTTCAATTTCGTGGATGCTCAAACCTATGTGTCAGGCTATAAAGATGTAATCGAGTACCTGGACAAAGCCAAGTATGAAGCGACTCTGAAGATCGTAGTAGAACAGATCCCTGTTCCTGCACGCTATAACCTGAGTGGCGGGTTCTTCCAGGATAAGGTTGAAGAATTTCTCCACACCAATTATACCGAGCAAACCTTTATAAAATTCTATACTCCGGAAGAAGCCAAGGCGGTAAGTCTGCCCTATGCCGATCAGATCATGCGCATTCAGTTTGATGATTTCTCGGTTGGCAATTCTGTGCTGAAAGAAAAGGAAGAAGTTGTTACCCGCGACAGTGTAAAAGTTGGTGAAGCCAAGGTAGATGGTAAAGTAATACCGGTATATAACACCGTGAAAGCTAAGCTGAATACCTATCGTAAGGAAGTACTGTCATCAGGTTTACTTAGCATGGTGATCGTTGATGGTAAAACCAATGGCGTATTAACACATCGTAAATTTACCGGTGAATATGCGTGGGTAAGTCAGTGGGCTCGCTTCAATGGAGATGACCGTGCACTGAGCGATCAGCAACTGGCGCTCTGCAAACTTCGCGAACAACAACCTCCTGTTCCTCAGGACTTGTTTCTCGAGTTTACCAAACCGATCTACAATCAGTTGATTCCTTCTATTCGTTCGTTCTACCAGAACTATTAAGCGCGTTACTTTATACTGCTATAGATCTCTATTCAGTATATATGTTGGCTGGCCGACAAATCGGTACATCCACTCAAACCATTTTGTTCGTAATTAGGTTAAGTAAATATAAAACCCATTACAACAATGAAGTTTAACATCGCTATGCTGGCAATCGCACTGATGATAGCCGGCAGTTCTTGTGGGCAAAAAAGTAAACAATCAACATCAACTATGGCAAACGAACCAGTGAGAGAAGGTCTGGCACTAGCAACCTTTGGCTCCGGCTGCTTTTGGTGCACCGAAGCTGTTTTTCAAAATGTAGAAGGCGTAGAAAAAGTTGAGTCCGGCTATGCAGGGGGCCATGTAAAGAACCCTACATACAAGGAAGTATGCAGCGGCCTTACGGGCCATGCAGAAGTTATACAGCTTCACTACGATCCTGCAAAAGTTAGCTACGATGAATTACTGGAAATCTTCTGGAAGACACACGACCCTACTACATTAAACCGTCAGGGTGCGGATGAAGGAACACAGTATCGTTCTGCAGTATTCTATCACAACGAAGAGCAAAAGCAACTCGCGGAAAAGTATAAAGCAGAGCTGGATGAAGAAGGCATCTTCAGCAATCCTATAGTAACGGAGATAGTGCCCTATACAGTATTCTATAAAGCAGAAGATTATCATCAAAATTATTATAACCTGAATGGTAATGCGCCTTACTGTTCTTATGTGATTCAACCCAAGCTGGAGAAGTTTCGCAAAGTGTTTAAACATAAGTTGAAAAAATCTTAGATTTTTTTTCAACCGCTGAAACCTCTCCCTATAGTCTACGTTAGACTACAGTGAGTAGAGTAATTCTTCTCATAGGTTTAGGTTTAGGTAAAACAAAAAAGCCCAGAGACGCTGGGCTTTTTTGCGTTCTATACTTTATACTATATATACATTTCGGTGCTATACCTATATATTATTTTAGCAATACCGGCTTTATCAGAATATAGTTGTGTGGCTGTTATTTATTGGGGCTCCATTGGAAGTTATCCGTTAAACGTTATTAGTTATTCGTATAATGCGCTGATCTCTGCCATCCAATAGAGATGAGCTTTCTTCAAGTCGAATATCCCTGAACTCTATCTTAGTAGTATATATTTCCCATGTATAAATCTCAATTCACGATTAACCAATAATTGAATTGGAATATCGAACAAGGAACATCGAATAACGAATGTCGAAGTATAAAAGACGCTACAAATCCCGGATATACACCTCTAGCTTGTAGCCAGAAGCCAGCAGCTTTTTTTGAATACCAACGGAACAAAAACAAAAAAGGAGCCGAAGCTCCTTTCCTGATATATACTCACTAAAGTGATTCCTTAAAAATTACTTTAACTCGTAAGCAATCTCCATTACTTTCACTACTTCACCTGAACGGTTCTTGATCGGCGAGAAGCTGGAACGAATGGCGATGATTTCTCCTTTACGGTTAATGCGTTTGAACGATCCTTTCTTCGGATAACCTGAACTGAGGTCTCTCCAGAACTGACGGTATTCTTCACTGTTCTTTTCTTCTTTGGTGGCCAGTATGCGGTGGTGCTCACCAACAACTTCGTCCTGCGTGTATCCAAACAGCTCCAGGAAGTTGCTATTCACTTTATTGATAGTTCCGTCAGCATTATAGTCTGCTACTGCCAGCGAGCCGTGTATAGCGTTTAACGTGCTTTCTGTTTCCGCCTGGCTACGCTGCATTTCTTCCTGTGTAGCCTGGAGCTCTTCCATGTTCTGGCGCATCTCTTCCTCCTGCGCGCGCATCTGCTCGGTCATCTCTTGTGATTCTTCCAACAGGCGCTGTGTACGCGCGTTGATCTTCACAGTGGAGATAGTAGATGCTATACTTTCAGCGATCTTTTGTACGAACTCTATTTCAAAATCCTGGAAGACATTAAAAGAAGCGATCTCCACCACACCAAAGATCTGCTCATTTACTTTCAGCGGAACGATCAACACGCTGGTAGGATTCGCATCCCCTAATCCGGATACGATCTTCACATAGTTCTGAGGTACTTCAGTCAGGTAAACAGTATCACCTTCCTGCCATGCCTGGCCGGCAAGTCCTTCACCTTTATAGATCTTATGATTCAGGAATTTCTTTTTATCCCAGGCGTAGCAAGCCTTCATAGACATGGTTGCTTCTTCATCAGCAGCCGTATCATCCACTATATATAGGGCCCCCTGATTCGCTTTGAGGTACTTCACCAAGTTACCAATGATCTCATCCGACAGTTTACCAAGGTCACTGTTATTGGTACGCAGAATCTCACCGAACTTCGCCAGACCTTCTGTTGCCCAGTTACGTTTCTTATCGTCTTCCGATACTTTGGAAAGGTTGTTACGCATGTTGATCAGCGCGTTACCCAATACATCGTGCTCACTGAGAGGCTGGAAGTCCATCTGGTAATTACCATTTCCTATATTCTCAGCAAACAAGCTCGTTGACTTCAAACCGGTTACGAGATTATCCATTGCAGTGGCCATCTCTCCTATTTCATCATTACTTGCCTGTGCCTGCTTCTCTTCCACCAGTTCACCCTTACCAAGTTTAACCACCACATTCTTGAGGAAGTTGACTGGTCGGGTAATACTGCGCCTCAGGAACAAGGCACTTAACAATCCAATGATGATAATACTGGTACCAAGTACCAATGTATAGGTCTGAAGACTCTTGATGGAATCTTTTATTTCGGCATCCGATCTCTCCGTTACATCGTCTTGCTTCTTGGCAATACGATTCAGTCTGTTGATCAGGTCTGTTGTGCGGGGAATTACCTGGCTTTCAACGGCATCTTCTGCTAACAGCTTGGTGAGTGGATCTTCATAGTTTTCAAATGACTGCAGGTTAGCCATTACAGATTTCTTCTGCACATCATTGATCAGTGTATCGAACTTTAAAAACACGGTGTCCATCCAAGCGCGTTGGCTATCACTCTCCCAGGTGGGCATCAGCTTGGTGATCTTTTCGCGCAATGCCGGGTAATCGTAATCCTGAAGCTGGCGAAGAGCGTTCTTATCTTCCTGGTTGGTTTGCAGATATACCCAGTTTGTTACCAACATTTTTGATCGCGTTACCAGGAGAACAAACTCCTTGATAGCATCCTGTGATGGACGGTATATCTGGCTCGAACTGTTTACAACATTATTAATCTCATTGCCTTTCCAAAAAATTATACCACCGTTCACAACGAACAGCACTATCAAAATTAGAAAACCACCGAGGATCTTATTCCCGATGGTTAACCGAAAGCGAAATCTCCTTTTATCTTTTTCTTCCATAGGTAGGTATTAGATCATGATTGCCAGTCGCGACAATTCATTACTTATTCTTAAGTTTTTCTTGCTAATGGATGCCTGGTTTAATTCGAACGCCAATTTACCATCTTTCACAATAAAATTGATATTGCTTCCCTTCAAGCCAAGTCCCGGCTCTTCGGTTACAATTAATATAGGCATCGCGTTAACCTTTGCCAGTACATTGTCTATTTGAGATGATTTATTGGAGGGAACGTACAGAATATTACATTTCCTTATCTCAGTGGGTGCGTTAATCTTCGTCACTTTTATAGAACGATCGCCACTTACCTTTTTAGTTTGGGCCATGTTCCTGAGTTCATCAAGGATAGGTGAATCTCCCAACACCAGTATTTCGAAGTCGCCTTCATTATAAGCATCCGGCCATTGTACATAGCGCGTAAAGCTGTAGATAAACACTGATTGAAACTTATGCGTCTGGGAATAACCAGCTATCTGAATCAGTAGAAAAAGCAAAATGACTGAGACTCTCTTCATGCTTCGGTAATTATACTGCTTCTTTGATAAGCATGCAAAAATATGCTGGCCCATAGATTAAAATGTTTAAAAATTAGTGCTTTCTAATACATTGGCCATGTATTGCAAGAAGTCAGCCAGTTTTGATGGCAAGGTAAAATTTAGCATTTCGATCTATATCTTACAAGTGAAAAACGAGGTGATACGAACCTGTTCAGGCACCTATCATATTAATGATATTCCGTGCAGGCATCGCGTTTGCTAAAGCTCTCATATCGGTAAGTAAAAAGAGCCTCTTGGATTCAAACTGATTCGATTTTAGTCTTGACGACTAAAGTTGACGGCTATTGCTGCGCCCCAAAACGAGACGAAAGAACTATATTTCAGGCGCAGTTTGGGACACTTTCATCTGTATGCTCTCCTCTCTTCATGAAGAGCAACCTTTCATCCGGAAACCATCGAACATGCATCTTCAAAAACATGCTGATCTTCCTCGTAAAAATTACATAAAAACAACACCACAGATGCTTTCTCTTCATTAAAAAATGGTCTCATCATCTATAATTAAAGACCAAAGACATTCCATGATGAACTGTAAGAGTTCACAGCGTTTGTTGGCAAACAGAAAAAAAGGAAGCGACAACCGTCACACGTCATCACTTCAAAAGGTCATTTATACTTCAGACTTTTTCACGTCTCGGCCTGATAACGGGTTTGGCAAAAGCCACAGATGACCGGTGTGTTTTCTTTTCCCGCTGAGGTTCTTCATCCAACTCATCGGCCTGCTTCTTTCTTCTTCCCCACCAGATGCATACACCGGTTACCGGAAGGCTGGCGCAGAGGAGGCTCGCCATAAACGCGAGTATCTTTCCCGGAAGACCCAATATAGCTCCCACATGGATGTCGTAGTTCATACGCAGAAGTTTATCTGCACCTGCAGCATCGCCCAACCTTCCATATATATGGTCTACTGAAAGTTCTTTTAATGTATACTGATCAAAGAAACGGTAGTCTGACTGCCAGTACGTTCGTGCATCGGCATTAACCGTTACTGCGATCGGAGATGTTTTCGTTTCCGGAATGTGTACTTCCAATATTTCGGCCTCAGGATGTTGAGACTTCATTTGCAACCAGATACGATCGATAGCCGGCATGCCTGCCTGTGCTATCGCTGCAGTATCGGATGTTGGCTCTATATATAGTAACGACTTCTCTCCTCCTGCTAACGTATAGAATCCTTTGGCAAACCATTGAAAACCCCAGACCAAACCTGTAGTGGCAAGTATGATAGCAATCCATGTTGCATAGAAGCCCAGCACATTATGCAGATCGTAATTCTTTCTGCGCCAGCGTGCACTCCATTTAATACTGAATCGTTGCTTCGCTGCCGCCTGGTTCTTAGGCCACCAAAGTATAATTCCGGAGATGAGCATCGCAACAAAGATGAGTGTGGCCGATGCTACCACCGGCTGACCAATGGATGGTGGAAGCCAAAGATAAAAATGCCCCATCAATACAATGCGGAAGAAATCCGCATTCTCATCTTTCACTTTTAATACTTCACCGGTATAGGGGTTCAGGTATACAAAGTAATAATACTCCGACTCGAAGCTATAGAATATAACCTGCGCTGATTTACCGGGTTTATCGTATAGCACGGCATGAATCTTCTTTCCCGGTAATTCATATTCGGCAATAGCCTTTAACTGTGATGGAGGCAAAACAGCTTTATCTTGTATCTCGACAAAACGGTATGGCTGCGTCATATCTTGTATTTCTACCTGAAAGGCATAGATGCAGCCTGTAACAGCAATTATAAAAACCACTAGCCCGGACGTTAGTCCGAGCCAGAGGTGAAGTTTTCCTATAACTTTCTTAAAAGTCATCTCCTGTTGTTAAGATCAGTTTTCGTTAAAAGCGGAAGGTAACGCTTCCTGTTACGCTTCTCAGTTTTTGCGGATTCACGGTTGAGTATCCAATCCAGTAGTGCTCGTTCGTCAGGTTGTCTACTTTCAATCCTATTCTGAATTTTGTTTGATCATAGAAAACAGTAGCGTTCAACACAGTATAGGCCGGTAAGGTAAACTCACCGATGCTGGCACTGTTAACTACTTTGTTATCGCTCGCATAGTTTCCGCCAAAGCCAAAGCCTAGACCTTTTACTCCTCCCGATTGCAAAGTATAGCTTGCCCAGAAGTTTGCTGCGTTGGGAGCTCCGGCAGTGTTGGGTCTGCGACCGGCCACATCTTCGTCTGACTTGGTAAACTCCGAGTGGTTGTGTGCAAAACCGGCAATGATATTGAAGCCCTGCAACGGACTGGCTACTATCTCTGCTTCAATACCTTTACTTACCTGCGTTCCATCCTGTATAGAGAAGTTTGGATGAGCCGGATCCGTACGTACAAGATCTCTCACCTGTATATCGTAGTAGCTGAGTGTACCGGTTAATTTTCCTCCGAGCGCATCTACTTTAATACCGCCTTCAACCTGGTTAGCTCGCTCCGGTCTGAAAGAACGTCCGTTAAAATCTGCACCGGTCTTGTTGGTAAAACCATTCTGATAGTTGGCAAACAACGATACTTTATCCTTTATCGGTTGATATACGATACCAAACTTGGGAGCAAATGCTGTTTGATTATAGCTCGTACCATCAATAATATTTCCGGTAGTTTCATCCAGGTTTCCTTTGTTATCGAAATGATCTACACGTACTGCAGCCAACACCATCAGGTTATCGGTCAGGTTTAATACATCGGATACATATGCGCTATAGGTATACGACTTGAAGATCATCGGGTATACAAACGAGAAGCCTCCATTTATATAGATGGCGTCCATGCTATTTCTGTTAAAGGTCCGGTAGTTGGCAATGGGCTGTGTTACATTCACCGTATCGTATGTACCACCTGA
>NZ_DATCSD010000221.1:0-4092 GCF_036568665.1 Ohtaekwangia sp.
CTGATACGTTAAATGAATCATGGATCTGAAACATCTCCGGTATTTTAAAGTATTGGCAGAAGAGCTCAACTTCCGCAAGGCTGCTGCGCGACTGCATATCTCGCAGCCTCCGCTGAGTCAGCAGATAAAAGAACTGGAAGATTCGCTGGGCACATCACTCTTCCATCGACTTAAAAATGGAAATGAACTTACCGAAGCAGGCCGGATATTATACCAGTATACACTGGAGATTTTTGAGAAGGTAGAAGAAGCTGAAGAACGCATTCGCGCTATACGCGAAAAGAAGTCGGGTACATTAAGAGTTGGATTGGTACCGGGTATACGGCCGCAACGTATAGCCCGGGCGATACAAACTTTTCAGCAACAACACAGCGGCACGCAGGTAACTATAGCAGAGCATTGCACATCTACCCTTATTCACCTGGTAAAAGAAAATCAGCTTGACCTTGCGTTAGTATTTGGTCCGGTGCAAGATGATCAGCTCGAGTGGAATGCTATAGCCGAAGAAGCCTACCAGGTAGTATTACCGCCCGGCCATGCATTGGCTAAACGCAAAAAATTATTGCGCGAAGATCTGCAAGGTCAGCCGTTCATTTTATACAAACGCCAGGATCAGCCGTGGCTGCACGATGCCGTTATGCAACAACTAAAAGTAAATGGAGAGGAGCCGCATATTGTCAGCGAGCTTTCTTCGCCCCGCACGCGGGTATTGCTTGTTCACCAGGGACTGGGTCTCACATTTGCACCGGCATCCTTGCAGGAAGAATATCCGCATGTACATTTCAAACCGCTGGAGTCGCTCGCCAAAGTAGCTGTGGGCACGTTACGAAGGCGCAACAAGCACCATGCTGCACTTCGGGGGATGATAGAAGCATTTCAAAAAAGTCTTGCGTAGTTAACACTTTTCAAGCCTGTAATTTTCACAAAAGCCTTATTTTTGCGGTTCGCCTAACAGAACGAACTACACCATGGCCGATTACAGCAAAGACGAGATCAAACGCATTGAAAAGAAGTGGCAGGATACCTGGGCCGCAACGGGTGCCTACAAAGCAAAGGACGATACTTCCAGGCCTAAATATTATGTGCTGGATATGTTCCCCTACCCTTCCGGAGCCGGGCTTCACGTTGGCCACCCGCTGGGATATATTGCCTCTGATATAGTATCGCGCTATAAGCGACTGAAAGGTTTTAATGTATTGCACCCGATGGGATTCGATGCCTTCGGATTACCGGCTGAACAATATGCTATTCAAACCGGCCAGCATCCTGCCGTTACTACAGCAAAAAATATAGAGACCTATAAACGTCAGTTACGCCAGATAGGCTTCTCGTATGATTGGGATCGCGAAGTACAAACCTGCGACCCGGCATACTATAAATGGACGCAATGGATCTTCGCACAATTATTCAACGCTTGGTATAATAAAAAAGCCGGTGCCGAAGGAAAAGCTGAACCGATCTCCGCACTGATCGCTGAACTTGAAAAGAACGGCAACAAAAATATAGCGGCTGTTTGTGATGAAGATACTCCTGCCATTACAGCAGAACAATGGAAGAGCTTTGATGAAAAAGGTAAAGAAGACTTCCTGCAAAAATACCGCATCGCTTACCTGAGCGAAACCATGGTAAACTGGTGCGCAGCACTGGGCACGGTACTCTCCAACGATGAAGTTAAAGACGGTGTGAGCGAACGCGGTGGCTACCCGGTAGAACGCATCAAGATGATGCAGTGGAGTATGCGCATTACTGCGTATGCTGAACGACTGCTAAAAGGTCTTGATACGATCGACTGGCCGGAGCCGGTAAAAGAAATGCAGCGCAACTGGATTGGCAAGAGTATAGGATGCGAGCTGGACTTTGCCGTAAGCGATCACAACGACCTGTCTATACGCGTATTCACTACGCGCATTGATACTATCTACGGAGTAACGTTTATGGTGATTGCGCCCGAGCACGAGTTGGTTGACAAGATCACGACCCCGGAGCAACGTGCAGAAGTTACCCAATATGTAGATATAGCAAAGAACCGCAGCGAACGCGAACGCATGAGCGAAGTGAAACGCATTACAGGTGCATTCACCGGTGCCTATGTGATCAACCCGTTCAACAATCAAAAAGTACCGGTATGGATCGCCGACTATGTATTGGCGGGCTATGGAACGGGTGCTGTGATGGCTGTTCCTTCCAGCGATACACGCGATCATGCTTTTGCAAAACATTTCAATCTGCCGATTGTAGATGTACTGGAAGGTCCGACCAGCGATATCAATAAAGATAACTTCGAGGCGAAGTCAGGTACGATGATCAACTCTGATTTTCTGAACGGGTTGGTGTGGAATGAAGCGATCGAAAAAGCTGTAACGAAAGTGGAAGCATTAGGCATTGGCGTGCGCAAAGTAAATTACCGTATGCGCGATGCTATATTTGGCAGACAACGGTATTGGGGCGAGCCCTTCCCGGTATATTTCGAGAATGGTATACCGAAGCTGGTACCCGATAGCGATTTGCCGGTAACATTGCCGGAGATCGATCAGTATAAACCTACTGAAACCGGTGAACCTCCGCTGGCGCGTGCAAAAGGCTGGAACTACAAAGGTAAATCGTACGAGCTTACTACGATGCCGGGATGGGCCGGCTCAAGCTGGTACTGGTTCCGCTATATGGATCCGAACAACGAGAAAGAATTTGCCAGCCAAAGCAAGATTTCTTACTGGAAAGATGTAGACCTGTATATAGGTGGATCAGAACACGCGACCGGTCACTTGTTATACTCTCGCTTCTGGTGCAAGGCCCTGAAAGACTTAGGCTATGTACAGGCAGAAGAACCTTTCAAGAAGCTGATCAACCAGGGACATATACAGGGTGTATCAAAGTTTGTATACCGTATTAACGGTACCCATAAATTTGTATCAGCAGGTTTACGCAAGCAATACGAGGTAACGCCCCTGCATGCGGATGTGAATATGGTAGATAACGATGTACTCAATATCGAAGCGTTCAAAAAGTGGCGCGATGATTTTGCCGATGCAGAATTTATACTCGAAGATGGCAAGTATATCTGCGGAAGCGAAGTTGAAAAAATGTCGAAGTCAAAATACAACGTAGTAAATCCGGATGACATCGTGACCAACTATGGTGCCGATACGCTGCGTATGTACGAGATGTTCCTCGGACCACTGGAGTTATCCAAACCGTGGAATACCAATGGTATAGATGGTGTATATAAATTCCTGAGACGTTTCTGGAATCTCTTCCACGACAAGAACGAAAACTTTGTAGTAAGTGAGGACGAGCCAACACGTGATGAATTTAAAATCCTTCACAAAACCATCAGGAAGGTTGAAGAAGATATAGATCGCTTCTCGTTCAATACTTCGGTGAGTGAGTTTATGATCTGCTGCAACGAGCTTAGCTCCATGAAGAGTAACAAGCGCGCTATACTGGAACCACTGGTGATAGCACTTTCGCCATACGCTCCGCACATAGCCGCAGAGTTGTGGGAGAAGCTTGGTCATAAAGATTCTGTGCTCGATGCACCGTATCCTAAATATGACGAGCAATACCTGGTAGAGAGTTCATTCGAATACCCGATCTCCATCAATGGTAAAGTGCGGGTAAAGATGAACTTCGCCCTCGATATGCCAAAAGAAGACATCGAGAAATTAGTAATGGCCTCGGAAGCCGTACAAAAGTGGACGGAAGGCAAGGCACCGAAGAAAGTAATTATCGTGCCGGGTAAGATTGTGAACGTTGTACTGTAGCCGTTAATTGTTATAGCCGTACAGTAAGGTGTTCCCACCTGACTGAGGGATAACAGGGATCAACAGACTCCCTGCCAGCAACAGACTAATCTATAAATTGAAAGTTATCTTGATATACCGGGTGCCAGATGGAAACATCTGACACCACGGTTGTCATTTAGTTGTTAACAGTTAACGAATAACGGTTAATTAATTATTCACTACCTTTGCGCTCGCTAAAGTTCAATCGAATGCGCTACTCTAAAATTGTCGGCCTTGGCCATCACGTTCCGGACAATGTCATCACCAACGAATATCTTTCTACTGTTATGGATACCAACAACGACTGGAT
>NZ_DATCSD010000222.1:0-2416 GCF_036568665.1 Ohtaekwangia sp.
CTTTCTTGCCAAAGAAATGAATTATATATAGTACACACAGGATAGCAAAAGGAATAATCAATAATTGATCAGCCCCCGGATAATGCAGTATTTTAAATGCAGCACCCAATAGAACGAGTGCTATCGCTCCCTTGGCGATAGTGTAATAGCGCGTGTCGGTGAACGTTCCGTTTACCAGCATCATTATCATGCCCATAATTTCTGCTATGGCAATCAGTATAATAGCATAGGCACCACCGGATGATATAGCTGGCAGCGGCAGAAAATCCACCAGTGCCATCAGCAGCAATAAACCTATAGCAACAATCAGGAATTTGTTCATCACAATTATGTATACTATAAAAGTAAAAAATATTTGTTACGCTTCGGGTAACGAACACAAAAGTTGTTCTATATTTGCATCACAATAAAACAAATTCAGAAATGAAACCGAGTATTATCATCATCCAGCAAAATTCACTCTCTGCCAGCATGTTATACATGTCGGGGATGAATTATGGGTGTATACCCGGGAGCTATAGATAGATATCATCACATTCGTGACGTATACAAGCCCCAGGTAAATCACCCGGGGCTTTTTATTTTATCATAGTCGAGTATATATAGTCTGATAAAAATATCAGAGTGGCAGTGCTATGTCCCTATATATACATCGCTATACTTCAAAAAGTAAACAACATTAAGAATTAGAATCATGAAAGAATACCATAAAATTCAGACTGTGTTTCTGCGCAGCCCTGAAACCAAATTTAAAGAACTGATGGAAGGCAAATGGGCATCTCCGGAATTTGAAGCATTGAAAGATATAGCCTGGGTGTGGACCGAAAAGATCGATGGTACCAACATCCGCATTATGTGGAACGGCCATGACGTTCGCTTTGGTGGTAAAACGGATGACGCACATATACCTTCATTTCTGCTGAATGTATTGCAACAAAAATTTACTGCTACAGTAATGCGGGAAGTTTTTGGTGATGCTGCAGAAGTATGTTTGTACGGTGAAGGTTACGGTGCCAAAATCCAGAAGGGTAATCACTACATACAAGACCGAACCGACTTTATCCTGTTTGATGTTAAGATTGGCAGCTCCTGGCTGCAACGTGAAAACCTGGAAGACATCGCAGCCAAATTGCAAATTGATATAGTGCCGATCATTGGTACAGGTACGTTGCTGCAGGCGGTAGAATTCGTAAAGAAGGGTTACAAGTCTACCATTGCTCACGATAAAATGTACGATGCGGAAGGCTTGATCATGAAACCTGCTGTAGAATTGTTCAACCGTCAGGGTCACCGGATCATTGCCAAAATCAAGTCCCGCGATTTCAAACGATAACCTTCCGGTAGTGCAGAGCGCAGGCCCTCGCACTACATTTTTTACCTTGCACATTGGCGTAGCGGTAGCGCACAGTGCTCATATCACTGGGGTCGCAGGTTCGAATCCTGCATGTGCAACACACCGTTATATATTGATCTAACTACTTATGCCGGTTGTACCTGAAGGATGAACTTAATTTTTGTAAATTGAATTGTATTTTCATGATGGTACAAACACTCGATTCTAAAGCTATAGATACTCTCCGCGATCTTCCTGATCTGATGCCGGTATACCGCGAGTATTATACCGATTGGAACATTCGCGTATTTAATCGCCAGCAAAATGAATGTCGCAATTATCTCTCGCCCAACAGGCGCGACTTTTATAAAATACTGCTCACAACCAAAGGTACGGGTGTATTTACTATTGGGCTGAATACCTATTATGTGGACGAGCCCACCATTTTATTTATACACCCCAACGACATAATTTCCTGGAAGAATCTCACACCCGGAGAAGGTATGGGCTACTATGTTCTGTTTAAAAAGGATTTTGTGAACGAACACCTTCAATTAAAAACCACGATTGATAAGCACGCACTCTTTACTGATAAAAAGAAAAGTGTTATTCGTTTGGAAGAACCCGATATACCTCCGCTCTCCAAACACTTTGTGCACATGCTGGAGGAAGATGAATCGGCCAGTGCATTGCGCGAAGAAGCCATGCAGGCTTACTTACAATTGCTGATCATTGAGAGCATACGCGTGGCACATTTCCCGGAGCCTGATCATGTTTCGGATGACTATAAACACGTACATGAATTTTTTACGCTGCTGGAAAAGGAAACTTCCAATATCAATATCAGCACACCAATACGCATGCGTACAGCCAAAGAGTTTGCTGCAAGTCTGGATGTACACCCCAATCACCTGAATGCTCTTTTGAAAAAACATACAGGGCAAAACGTAAGCACGCATATCAAGAGTCGACTGCTCGAACAAGCGAAGGTTCTCCTGCTGCAAACCGACTGGACGTTGCAAGATATAGCCTATAGCATCGGGTTTACGGAGCAGCCCAACTTCAACCTGTTCTTCAAAAAGC
>NZ_DATCSD010000223.1:0-12833 GCF_036568665.1 Ohtaekwangia sp.
AGTCCGGGTTTAAAGTATGCAACAGCACCCAGGTTTCTGTTCTTGGCAACATCGGGTGTATTTAAGATCGATTCGGTGCTGTCATGAAAAAGATAGCCTGTAAGAAACTTCACCGGTATAACATTGGCGGCATATTCGCCCTTGTTAAAACTTGCATCGGCCAATGTATTGATATAGGTATTAAAGCCTTCGTCCATCCAGGCGAATTTTCGTTCATTGGATCCAACAATCATCGGGAACCAGTTGTGTCCAAATTCATGAGACGTTACTCCCCACAATCCGCCTTTGGTAGATTTTGCAGAACAAAACACAATACCCGGATATTCCATACCGCCTACAACGCCTGCTACATTTACTGCCACCGGATATGTATAGGGGTATAGATATTTAGAGTAAAATTCAATTGCGTTTTTTACATACTCTGTTGAGCGATTCCACGCAGTGTCTGTTGCAGCTTCTACAGGGTATACCGACATTGCCAGTGATTTTTTTTCACCCGGCAAATTTATTTTTGCGGCATCCCACACAAAGCTTTTGGAAGATGCCCATGCAACATCGCGTGTATTAGAGCATTTGAACTTCCATGTTAATCTTGGTTTTCCCGCAGGGCGGGAAGATGCGTTGGTAACTTCATCAGCAGATCGCAGTATGATGGTCTTATCGCTTTCCTGTGCCTGCGCCCAACGTTTTTGTTGCTCGGCAGTTAATACTTCTTTTGGATTCAGGAGTTCACCTGAACCCACCACGATGTGATCTGCAGGCGCTTCAATAGAATATGTTATATCTCCATATTCAAGATAGAACTCACCCTGACCGAGATAGGGTAATGTATTCCAGCCATTGATGTTATCATATACGCACATGCGTGGATACCATTGCGCGATTTCATAAACGATTCCGTTTTTAGTTTCGAGTTGACCGAGGCGGTCTGTTCCGTACTTCGGAATCTTAAATTCAAAACCGATTTTTATCTGAAGTTTTCCTCCTTGCGATTTAAGATCCTGCGTAAGCTTTATCTGCATGCGCGTATCATCAACAGTATATTTTGCATCGGTCTCTTTGCCTTTCTCCACGAGCTTCACCGATTTTATAGCATAGCCACCATCAAAGGCATTACGGTTTGCCCAGCGACCTCCGGTAACAGCAGTAGCGGCATTGCCGCGTGAATCAAGTTTGTAAATGTTTTGATCCAACTGCAACCAAACAAACGATAATGACTGCGGACTATTATTGGTATAAGTAATCGTAACGTTACCTTTTACACTATGATCCTGGTCGTTTAGTGAAGCATCGATAGCATAGTCGGCTTTGTTCTGCCAATAATCAGGTCCGGGAGTTCCATCTGCGGCTCTGACTTTGTCGCCATACATAGGATAGAAGAACGGAGCGAAAGCTTCGTGCTGGTTGTAGCTCTGTCCGCTTACGCTACTACTAAACATTACTGTCAGCAAAACAGTAATCTTTATAACTGCATTGATTTTCATTTCTCAGGTTTAAAGTTAATGAGCTTAATATTAATTGATTTTACTGGTATTCTCAGTCCTTAAATTATATGAAGCGAGCGGAAACAAATTTCCGGTATATATCAACGATTTGCCCGCAATGCAATATATAGTGCAACCTGCTACGGATATACTCTTGAGAAATTCTGCTTACAAGAATCAATAAGGGAAGCAGATGCGTGATAATTTTCCCGGGGATATAGGGAATGATTTTTTCGAAAATAAAAAAGGGAAGCTTTTGCTTCCCTTTCGTGATCCCGCTGGGATTCGAACCCAGGACCCTTACATTAAAAGTGTAATGCTCTACCAGCTGAGCTACGGAATCTTGTCAATTTTGCGGTTTTTTCCGTAATTGAGGGCACAAAGGTAACAGGATCTAAATTATATGCAAAGGGGCGTTTCAAAAAATCTTATCATTCTTTCTTTATTTTTTTTCGGAGGCATTATCATGGCCTCTGCGCAGGTTTCAACGCACCGGCTATCGGAAGCAGATTCGCTTTTTAAAGCCAAGCGTTATACGCAATCGCTGGAGCAGTATCGAATTATCTTTCAGCAAAAACAATTTTCGCCAGCTATGTTGCTGAAGATGGCCTACATAGAAGAAGGATTGCAGCGCACAGGCGATGCTCTTTACTACCTCAACCTCTATTATAATGTTACCAACGATAAAACGGTGCTCGAAAAAATGGAAGAGCTTGCCAACAAGCACAATCTGCAAGGCTATGAACAAACAGATGCCGGAAGATTTTTATCGTTCTATAATGATTATCACTTGCCGGTGGGTGTAGGACTTATGGCGCTGGCTGTGTTCCTGTTAAGCCTGAGTTTTTATTTGAAAAGAAAAAAAGAAATGTTGTGGCCTTCTATGACAGCATTTGTTGTTGTGCTGGGATTGCTGGTGGTACACAACACGTTAGGTGAACAAGCTGCGAGCGGCATTGTGTCACAGGAAAATACATACCTCATGGACGGGCCTTCGCCCGGGGCAACCGTTATATCGGTAGTGGAATCAGGACACCGTGTGGAGATACTCGGTAAAAAAGATGTGTGGATAAAAATCCGTTGGAAAGGAGAGACGGCTTACATCAAACAAAATCACCTGCTACCGCTGAGTTTGTGATTGTCCTTCCCAGTACGACACGGTGATCAATCCTTTATATTCTTTGTCGGAATATTTTACCAGGTAATAATATACTCCTGAAGCTTCGCCCGGTGCGTACCAGCGAAACTCGCGGCTTGCGCTGCTAAATACTTCGCGGCCCCAGCGATTGTAGATCACGATACCTTCAAAATGCCCGGTACAATTATCGAGCGGTAAAATGTTGATGAGCTCTCCGCTGGTAGCATCGCGTTTCATCATCGCGAAGAAATCATTTTTGGAATCGCCATTCGGAGTAATAAAGTTTGGAGGTAAAAACTCGGTGTCATCACGATTCACATCGTTGACAGTGATATTTACAGCAACGGTATCGCCTTTTTGATTAAAGCATCGGTTATCGGAAAGTATAAAGGTAAAGATATAGTCATTGGTATATACTCCGTTGGTAAAGATGTCGCACTCCGGCTTCCAGGTAAATGTACCTTGCGCGCTTCCGCGTCCTTCGGCAGCTGTAAAGCTGTAGCCCTGGGGTTGTACGTTGCCGGTTGCTGATACTAATTTTATCTGTAGCAAGTCTGCTTCCGGACTGGTATCGAAATCTATACCGGTAAGGCTCATGTCGATCTCCTGCCCCAGTGTAATTTTCATTGAGTTGTCTAATGCCATTACGACTTCCGGATTAGTGCTGGCTACTTCTAATTCAGGGGCTGTATTATCGGGAGGTAGAACTTTTACATTTACCACCAGCGTATCAGAGTAATGGAAACGACATTTGTTCTCGTTGTCTGTTACCAGGAAAACAAACGTAAATTCATCTTTATTTTTAAGATTGATATTATCGCAGCGGATGTTCCAGGTAAACAACGAGCTCACATTGCCTTGCCCGGTTGCTTCCGGAAAAGTAATACCATAATCGGCCAGGCTGAAATTTTTGCCGGCCCCGGTCAATACAAGTTTATCGTTGTCGATATCATTACCATTTACATGGAACACAAGCGACTCATTTACCTTTCGTTCAATATCTACAGTATCAATCAGCGGATTGCTGTTGGTAAGCTCGGGCGAAAATATAGTGGGCTTGTGATTGCCCGGTAAAGCAATGGTAAGATTTACCAGTAAAAAATCCGGATGATCGAAGCCGCATTTGTCGTCATCTTCTACTTGCAGTTTTACATCAAAGCTCGTGCGACTGGTAAAGTCGTATATATTACAACGTGGGTCCCACGCCATTTCAGTATAGAGAGTATCTCCCGTTTGCCCCAATGATGTAAAAGTTATACCGGCACTCGCCAGATCAACCCCTATACCCGGAATGATATACTGATCCATGTGGTCGCCATCTACATCTACGGCCTTGATCAACCACTTCTGCACGGGTGAACCTTCATTTACTGTTTTGGTTATGTCGGCCGTTACGTAGCGTGCGTTGTTGTTGGCGGGTGGTACTATATTTACCAATACCTTGAGCGTATCCTGCAGTGGCAATGCGCACGCATCATCGTAAGCTATAATTCCAACAGTATACGGTCCTTCTATATAGGGGCATTCATCAAAACAAATTCGAAATGTACTGGTGCTGTCGGTTTTAGTGAGCAACACTGTACTGGGCACCGGAAGTATATCGCTCACATTTTTGTTGAAGCCCAGCGGTATAACTTTGAGGGTTACATTTTCCTGAAAATTATCAGCAGCTTCGGTTGCGTCTTTATCATATACCTGCACTTCTATACACCGGTTGGCATCGCTCACTGTGTTGGCGAACGTTACCGTCATGTTATCATTATAAGTATAAGCAGCATCCGTAAGTTTTTTACCCGTTATCTGCGGAGGATACGATATAGGACAATCCGTGATCAACATCTGGAAGTCGCGTCTTGATTCGCCAATCTTTACTCCCTCGCGAAACTCTTCACACTTAACAGCAAACACAAACAAGCCAACGTACCGGCCAGGCGTCACGGTCAGTAATCCATCTTTATTGATCCGTAAATCCGGATGCCCATCCACAATGTTATTCTGACTGAATGGATATAGCCATTCCACTTCCGGATAGGGAGCCGGGTTAAGCGGAGGATATGCATCGCTGGTATGTGTACCCAATGGTGTTACCATAGTATATACCAGTGAGTCGCCATCGTCATCCGTTCCGGCAAAGTCTGCATAGTAAGGAAGATCGGTGCAGGCATAATCACTCAACGGAGGAAACAAGTGTGGCGATGAGTCGATAAAGCGTTGGCCATTTACCATTACCGGAGGAAACTTCAGATAGAATGTTTGTCCTGCGGCACCACTTGGATCGATCTGTGGGTTGGTGCTGGAAATATTCGCGATAGTATAATTACGACAGCAGCGTTCCCAAATGATATAGTAACCACCGGGATGGCTATACGTTTTTGAATCGAGTGTGATATAGGTGGAGTAAAACATCTTGCTCGTTTTGAGCTGCGAGATGGTACACTTCGGCTGGGTATATTTTACGAGCGAATCATATACAAAGGGAATAGCGATGTCGCGAACAAAAGCATTGTCGGCAAAACGGAAAATACGGGCTGTGATGATGCGGTCTTGCAGTTTGTTATCCTGTAAGCCGTTGATCTCATCGAAATAAATAATCAGGTTTAGTTTATAGCGAAAATCATTGCCCGCGATTGGTGCATATTGAAGTTCAAATTCTCCCCCAACGATGTGCGAAGCAGCAACAGGAAACGTGACCAGGCAGAATATCAGCGCTAAATATCTTTTCATACGTTCTGGCAAGGACAATAAATATAGGGAATAAGGATGAGGTGGAAAAACGCGACTCCTTCGTATTTTTGCGCACTTTATGCGAAAAGGAGACATAATAGAAAATCTTGTAGTCGAAACCATGGCTTCTGAAGGCAAATGCGTTTCGAGGGTAGATGGTAAAGTGATCTTTTTACAAGGCGGTGCCCCCGGAGATACGGTAGATGCGCGCCTCACCAAGATCAAGAGCAGTTTTTTAGAGGGAACCGTTACGGCTGTAAAAAAATTATCGCCCGATCGTGAAAATCCTTTTTGTGTACACTTCGGATTGTGCGGAGGCTGCTCGTGGCAACACATTAACTACCCGACACAGTTACTATACAAGCAGAAACAGGTAGTGGATAATCTCGAGCGCATTGGCGGACTTGAGCTTCCTGCGATGGAGCCAATCGTGGCATCTGGTAAAACACGATTCTACCGTAACAAACTCGACTATACATTTTCAGCTCAACGCTGGCTTACAAAAGAAGAGTTAACATCGCGCAAAGCAGAATCGCCTGACGGATGGGTGGAGAATCTTCATACTGCGAATGATGTTGCACTCGGCTATCATATACCGCGTAAATATGATTTGGTGTTTGATGTACAGGAGTGTCATTTGCAACCTGATCCTTCCAATGCTATACGTCTCGCAGTAAAAGACGAAGCCGTAAAAGCATCTATACCTTTCTTTGATCTGCGCAAGCAGGTCGGCTTCCTTCGTACCATTACGATACGCACGGCCAATACCGGTGAGGTAATGATCATTCTGCAAGTAACGTACGACAAGATGGAATGGATTGAACGTATACTATATCGTCTTGAAAAAGATTTTCCACAGATTACATCGTTCAATTATGTTATCAATGGCAAGAAGAACGATACGTTTGCCGATCTGAATATAGTCTGCTGGAAAGGTAATCCCTATATAACCGAGTCGATGCCAAAGCCCGATGGCTCTGGTATACTTCAGTTTCGTGTAGGCCCCAAATCATTTTACCAGACTAACTCTGATCAGGCTTTTGAACTATATAAAGTTGCCTGGCAGATGGCAGAATTAAAAGGCGATGAGCTGGTATACGATCTATATACCGGCACGGGTACCATTGCCAACTTTGTGGCAGGTCATGCTAAAAAAGTTGTCGGCCTCGAATATGTAGCCGCAGCTATAGAAGATGCAAAAGTAAATTCGCAGATCAACAACATTACCAACACCGATTTTTACGCAGGCGATATCAAAGATCTGCTCGATGATGATTTTCTGAATAAACATGGCAGACCTGATACCGTGATCACCGATCCGCCACGAGCCGGCATGCACGAAGATGTATGCAAGATGTTGCTGAAAGCCGAACCGAAGAAGATCGTCTATGTAAGTTGCAACCCCGCCACGCAAGCCCGCGACCTGAAAATACTTGCAGAGAAATATACTATAACTGCCGTACAGCCGGTAGATATGTTTCCGCATACCATGCACGTGGAGAATGTGGTGTGTTTGGTGAGAAAGTAGCAGCGCGTTTTACTTCTACATTCGGTGTTCCTTGTTCGTTATTCGATTTGCCGTTAACTGTTAGTGGTTATCCGTTAATCGTGAAAGACAACTGCTTCCGGACTTTCCGTCTTCCCGACTTCCGGTCTCTGCAGTCAATGTAAGATTACACCCGATAAATGAATCGTTCAGGTCACCATGTCTGAATGGACTCAACGCGATGGCTACAGGCTCATTAAATTAATGGATAGGACTCTGTGTCATTAGTGTAGTATAATAGATTGATTTTTTTGAATTTACTTTGTGTGTTAACAGTATCTTGCCGTACGTAAATTTTTTGTCCAACGTGTCTGTCTTGTAGTTTGCTTTATGAGGGATGATGTTGCCAGCGGTGATTGTGAGTATAAAAGCAATAAGCATAGAGGCGATAAGGGCAATTTGTTGGATACTTTTTGTTAGTTCATCTGCAATTACTCTATGAGTTTTATTAATCCTATTGAGTTGTTGGGACTTCAGGAACATGATGTTTCTGCAATCTCTGCTGACGTTGTAAAAAAAGCCAGGCGCAAGCTGCTGGCGGAGATCGAGCTCTCCGAAAATAGCCAGTTTGAATTTAAAGGACAATCGCTTACCCGTTCGGATTGTGAGCGCGCGATCGATGAACTCGAGAATACCGATAAAAAAGAATTTTACCATTACCTGACCAAAAACATTGCGCTGAATGATTTTCTGACGGCAGGCGATGAACGGATCTTTGAATCGTTTGGTATTGATAGTATATATTCATTGCCGGCATTTATAACGTTCATTAGCCCCTACGTTGTGCCGCGGTTTGACAGAAGTTTATACCAGGCTTTTGCCAACGGAAGGGCTGAGCACATGCGTGCCATTTTGCGTACACAGGTGCTTATTGAAACAAGTAACGTTCAGGCAGCCTATAAATTGCTAACAGTTGAATTGGAGAGCAGAACGCAGGCTGTGCGGGAAATTGCAAACGCAATAAAGGAAAATAGGTATAGCGATGATCCCGCTGCGCTCATGGCTTATATAGCACAACAGTTTCCTGCTGATACTATAAATGCTTTGCCGGTATATTTTCAGGGACTGGTGCAAAAAGCTGCCGATACTATAAATGTTCTGGCGGTTCACATCTGGAACGCATACCGATTGCCGGCTATATCGAAAGAATTAACCGATCATGTTTTAACCTTCGAAGCAGACAATGTACACCTGCCAAAGTATAAGGCAAACCTGGTGCTATATACTAATAAGAGTGAGGCGTTGGCCCATGCACCGGAGCTTCATGAATGGTATGCCCGGCAAACCGAGATCGAGGTGCTTTACAAGGGACTCAAAAATAAAACCATTGCGCCACATCAGGTTGCTGCGAAGGTCAACGATCTTATTGATATAGATGCGATCAATGCTTTGCCGTTGTTTGCCAACGAAGTGCGTGAACGTACGGCATTTCTGATTCGTGAGGTCGCTGTTAATTCATGGAACCTGGGCGGTGATATAAATGCTGCATTGGTATTGATCGATAAAGCATTTCGTGTTAACAATTCAAATGATTTTCGATTTGATATACTCGGTCAGAAAAAAGCACTCGAGAAAATAAAGGAAGATACGCGAGCGCAGAATTTGTGTTGGTTCTGTCAGGAACGGGAAGGCGAGGCAACTAAAGGACGTGACGTAACTTTGTATAAAGAAATTAGCCGAGGAGGCGGGGAAGTCAAGTATCAGCACATCACGCTTCGTATTCCGCGTTGTTATAGTTGCGAGGAGATACATAGCAACAGGATGCTGCAATTGTTGATGGTGCGTATCAGCGCAGGGCTGCTGGCACTACTCGTATTAGTGCTGTTCAGGAAAAATATAGTTGTAACACTTCTGCTGATGGCGGCAGTGTATAGCGGTATTGAATACTTTTTTTATCGGAGGTTTAAAGAGTACGGTATACGATCAATAAGCAGCTCTTCGGTGGGAGAACATCCGGAAGTGAATAAGTATATACGCCAGGGATGGGGGTTCTATAAACCAACCTAATATTTATGGATGAACACTACTCACAACCACTATCCGTTCCGCGGGCATATATAGATATACTCAATCAGATTTTTGAGATTGAGAAAAAAGTAGCGTTGCTTCGCGAGGATAATTCTCTTATCCGCAACGTTAATCGGTTGAAAGCATTGGCAGCGACTGATCTTTTACAGGGTAAAGATGCTGCTCTACAGGTCGGACTCATTTACCACAATCCGCTGGGAGAACGATATGATGATACCCGCACCGATTGTGAGGCCAGTATAACAGGCACCGCTACGGAAAACCTGTATATAGCGGAAGTGATCAAGCCGATTATATTCTATACCTATACCGAGCGTGGGCAAACGATAAAAGCGCTCGTGCAAAAAGCTGTTGTTATTGTACAATCCAAACAGAACTCCTGAAATATAGCATGGAAAACACTATCAATTTTGGTATTGACCTGGGAACCACCAATTCTGCCATTGCGAAGTTTGCAAAGGGCGAAGTGATTGTGTTTACCAATCCGCAAGACTACGGCAGGGCTATACTACCATCCGTTGTATCGTATCGTAAAGACAAGATCGTTGTCGGCAGTAAGGCAAAGGAATTTCTCGAGAAAGATCCCGGCAGTGTTGTAGGTTCATTCAAACGGAAAATGGGTACATCGGAAGTATTCACGATACAATCCATCAACGATGTAAAAACACCGATCGAACTTTCAGCACAGGTGTTGAAGGAACTGAAGACATTTGTTGATGCAAGCGATGTTCCGGATGCGGTAGTAATTACGATACCTGCATCCTTCGATCTTATCCAGTCGAACGCCACCAAGGAAGCAGGCTACCAGGCGGGCTTCTCACAAGTTATATTGCTGCAGGAGCCCATCGCAGCAAGTCTGGCCTATACCAACATGAAAAAGGATAAGGCGCTGGAGAATGGACAGTGGCTGGTATATGATTTGGGAGGCGGAACGTTTGATGTAGCACTCATTCGTATACAGGATGGTGAGATGAAAGTGCTGGATCATGAAGGTGATAATTTTTTAGGCGGAACAGATTTCGATGCCATCATCCTGGAAAAATTTCTGCTGCCGCACATACAGGCAAAATATACCTTTGCACAACTGGCAGAAGAAATGAAAAGTGCTTCGGGTAAACACAATGCCGCATACTATATATTGCTGAAGCGCATTGAAGAAGCCAGGATCCTGTTATCGTCACGATCATCCGCTGATATAACCGTAGATGGATTGACAGACGATGATGGCAAGCCGGTTGATCTCGATATCACCCTTACACGTGCTGAGTTCAATGATCTGATCAACCCGTTTGTAGATCGTACCATTCGCATGATACAAGCCATCACCAGCCGCCACGCACTTGCTCCGGCAGATTTGCAATTTGTACTGCTGGTAGGAGGTGTTACCTATACGCCCTATATCCGGCAGCGTGTAGAGGAGGCGTTGCAGGTGCCGGTTAATTGTGAAGTAGACCCTGCAACCGCTGTTGCCGTGGGGGCTGCGTACTACGCAGCTACAAAACAAAAGGAAAAGTCTGTGCAGAAGACCCAGGCTATAACTCCTGCTATATCGATCAAAGCTTCCTACAACAAGGCATCCAAAGAACAGGAAGAGTATTTTGCCGCCAGAGTTACCGGAGTTATACAGGGCTTGTTCTATCGCATTGTGCGGCAGGACGGAGGCTATGATTCCGGACTCACCAAACTTACCGAAAAGATCAGCGAAGATCTTCCGCTGGTGCAGGATGCTTTCAATTACTTTACATTCACGGTATACGATGAAAAGAATAATGTTATTGAAACAGATCTTGATTCGATCGGCATCAATAGTGGTTATGGTATAAGCGGACAACCGCTACCCGAAGATATATGCCTGGAGATTGATGATTATGAAAAGCCGGGATACACGCGACTTGAAACGGTGTTCCAGCGAAATACCATTTTGCCAACGAAGCGCACGTTGAGCTTTCGTATAAACAAGCACGTTACCCGGAACAATGAAGCCGAGATGCTTCGCATAAAAGTATTGCAGGGTTCACACCAGG
This sequence comes from Ohtaekwangia sp., assembly GCF_036568665.1. Taxonomy (GTDB): domain Bacteria; phylum Bacteroidota; class Bacteroidia; order Cytophagales; family Cyclobacteriaceae; genus Ohtaekwangia. The sequence goes on from NZ_DATCSD010000223.1 coordinate 10,945, forward strand.
CGTTGCCGGAAGCAAATAAAGTTATAGGCTATATTACCATTAGCGGTAAGCAAGTGTCAAGAGATATAGCGAAAGGATCGGATATTGAAATATCGATATCACTTTCTGAATCGCAGGACTTAACCGTTGCAGCTTACCTGAGTATGTCCGACCAGGAATTTAAAGAAACCTTTAATCCACAAGTGCGCCATACACCGGTTGATTTGCTCAAGCAACAGGTAAATGATTTGCGTGTGCGTCTTGGTAATGAGATAAAGGATACAAACGAGAAGAAGAAAGAAGAGACAACAGCACTCGAAGCGTTGAAAGACGAAATGCAAACTGTAGCACAGGAAACAGAATCGTTAACCTGGGATGATGTAACCGACAAGCGCTATCAGCTCGAGGATAAAAAAAGAAAGATCGCGCAGGAGATAGACAATGCTACACGGCAACGAAGATTGCAAAAAGCAAAACAGGAATACCTGGAAGTATGCTCAGCTTGCAAACATATAGTTACCGAGCAGGGGAATGATGTAGAGAAGAAAGTACTCCAAGAAATTATAGCACATGAAGATATATACCTGTCGGGCAACAGCCCCTATAAAATTCTGGAAAAGGCGGATGAGCTGAGAGCATTAGCACATCGTATTCAATGGCGCAGCCCTGAATATCTTAAAGAGTTATTCAACTGGTTAAAACATGAGCGCCTCCGAATACCAGACTCGGCCAATACAAGAAATCTTTTTGAATCAGGCGCCCAGGCATTGAGTAATGAAGATTGGATAAGGCTGAAAGAGATTAATGTAAGCCTGCTAAACATGATGCATAAAGGCAGAGTAGAAGAGATCATCACCAAGATTGGTTTCGGGTAGAAGAAGCTCTGAAAAACACAAACGTAGTTCGTTACATTACTACCAAACAGTTGTTACAAAAAATTTTTCAGTCATTATACTTGAATCCTTCCTGCAAAACTCTCAACATCGTTGTTTGAAATATTAAGTCATGCGACAGAAGTTATTAAGTGAAGGTGCCAAGGAATTAAGTTATGAGATCCGCGAGATCGTAAAGAAGGCTGACCAGTTAAAGAAACTCGGTGTGGCCATTTCGTGGGAGAACATTGGCGACCCGATCCAGAAGCATCACAAGCTTCCGCAGTGGATAAAGGATATCATCTCTGACCTCATGAAGCAGGATGATACTTATAGCTACTGCCCATCGAAAGGTATGCTTGAAACACGTGAGTTCCTCGCGAAGCAAACCAACGCCATGGGTGGTGTACAGATTACAGCGGAAGACATCTGTTTCTTCAATGGTCTTGGCGATGCTATATCAAAAGCATACCAGTTTATATCACGCACCTCGCGTGTTATAGGGCCATCGCCTGCATACTCTACACACTCCAGTGCAGAGGCAGCACATGCTGCGCATGAACCGCTTACCTATAAGCTCGATCCCAACAACAAATGGTATCCTGACCTGGATGATCTTTATAATAAGGTAAAGTACAATCCGAATGTTGTAGGTATACTCATCATCAACCCGGATAACCCAACGGGTATGGTATATCCGCTGGAAACGCTTAAACGCATTGTAGAGATCGCAAAAGAGTTTAACCTCTTTTTACTGGCAGACGAGATATATATCAATATCACCTATAATGGAGTGCGTGCTATCTCGCTGGCAGAGATCATTGGCGATGTGCCGGGTATATCCATGAAAGGTATATCCAAAGAGTTGCCGTGGCCGGGAGCGCGCTGCGGCTGGATGGAGTACTACAACCGCGATAAAGATGAAGACTTCAATCGCTTTTGCCAGGCATTGGATAATGCGAAGATGATTGAGGTGTGCTCTACAAAATTACCACAGCTTGCTATTCCAAAAATATTTGGTGATCCGCGCTTCAAAGT
>NZ_DATCSD010000224.1:0-25534 GCF_036568665.1 Ohtaekwangia sp.
GCCGGGGACAAAACTTTCGGATATAAAAACGATCGAGTCTCACCCGATGGCTATACGTCAGTGCTCGGAGTTTCTGCATGCTTTGAATGGCGTGGAGATCCGCGAAAGCGATGACACGGCACTCTCTGCCAAACGTGTAAAAGAGTTAAAGCTGAAGAACACCGCTGCTATAGCCAATGAGTTTGCTGCGAAGAAATTCGGACTGCAGATTTTGGAGAAGCGCATTGAAACGCACAAGAAGAACTTTACGCGCTTCCTGGTGCTTACAAAACGCACCAATGGTAAAATTGAGAGTAACAAAGCATCGCTCTGTTTTGAAGTAGCCAACGAAGTAGGCAGCCTGGCGGATGCGTTGATGACCTTTAAAAACAACAGTATAAATCTGACGAAGATCCAATCGATACCGATCATTGGCCGGCCAAGCGAGTATTCCATCCATATAGATGTAGAGTGGAAAAGACGCAAAAACTACGACACTGCAATGAGTGAGGTGCTGCGACAGGTAAAGAATCTCAATGTGCTGGGAGAGTATAAGAAAGCAAAGATTGAGTATAAATAAAAAGAGTCCGGAAGACGGGAGGTTGGGAAGACCGAAAGTCAGTAAGGACGAGCGTAATAAAACAGAAGTATAAAAATTGAGAGTATATATAGGGTAAAGATAGAGGCACGGTATAGGAAACATTGCTAATAAACTTTCCAACTTCCGGACTTTCCATCTTCCCGACTTTTTAAAGTATAAAAGAACATGATTAAAACAGCTAACAGAATCGCCAATGTAGAAGAGTACTACTTCAGCAGAAAACTGGCTGAAGTGCGTGGGTTGGATACACCGGAGCTTCGCGTTATCAATCTGGGTATTGGTAGTCCGGATCAGGCGCCATCATCCAATGCTATAGATGCGCTGATTGCTTCCGCTAAAAATCCAGCTAACCACGGCTACCAGAACTATAAAGGTATACCGGCCTTCCGCAAAGCGATCGCTGATTTTTATCAGACAACCTATAACACCACGATCGATCCTGAAACGATGATCCTCCCGCTGATGGGATCGAAAGAAGGCATCATGCATATAGCGATGGCTTTTGTAAACGAAGGTGAAGAAGTGCTGATACCAAATCCGGGTTATCCTACATATTCTTCGGTTGCCAACCTCGTGGGAGCAAAGCTGAGACCTTATGATTTGAAAGAAGAACTCAACTGGGGCATCGATGTAGAAGCGTTAAAGAAAAGTGATCTGTCGAAAGTAAAAATCATGTGGGTGAATTTCCCGCACATGCCTACCGGTCGCGTTGCTTCGCGCGAAGAATTGAAAGAACTGGTAGATCTGGCGCGCAAGCATCAGTTCCTGATCGTGAACGACAATCCGTATAGTCTTGTACTGAACGATAACCCGATGAGTATACTTTCCATTGAAGGTGCCGATGAAGTTGCCCTGGAGCTGAACTCCCTGAGCAAATCGCACAACATGGCCGGCTGGCGTTTAGGATGGGTAGCCGGTAAGAAAGAATTGATCGAGGCCGTACTGAAAGTAAAAAGTAATATGGATTCCGGTATGTTTCTAGGCTTACAACATGCCGCTACCGAAGCATTAAAGAACGGGAAGGAATGGTTCACTTCGTTGAACAAAGTATATGCAGAGCGCAAAGAAGTAGGCAAAAAATTACTGGATGTATTAGGATGTACGTATGCCGAAAAACAATCCGGATTGTTTGTGTGGGCAAAAGCTCCTGCGCATGTACAGGATGTTGAGAAGTGGATCGATGAAATCCTATACGGAACAAAAGTATTCATCACACCAGGATTCATCTTCGGTGAAGCAGGGAGAAGATACATACGCATCTCGCTTTGCTGCACGGTAGAGTCTCTCAACCAGGCACTCTCGCGCATTGAGAAATTTCTGGAGAAAACCCCGACACCGGAAAAACTGTCGGCAGTGAAAGGATAGAATTATAGTATATATATCGTTGCAGTAACAACTGGGCGTAACGAAAGAAAATATGAAAGTAACAGTAATCGGTTTAGGATTGATAGGCGGCTCCATTGCGATAGACTTGCGTAAAGCAGGTGTAGCAACCGAGTTGATCGGTGTAGACCTGAGCACCGATAATGCACTGAAAGCAGTAGAGCTTGGTCTTGTTGATAAGATACTGACGGAAGACAGTGCCTTGCATCAGGCAGATATAGTGATACTGGCTATACCGGTAAATGCCTTGAGCCAATTGCTTCCATCCGTACTGGATGCTGTAAGACCCAATGCCGTGGTGATTGATGCAGGTTCTACCAAGAGTCTTATCTGTCGTACCATTGCCAGTCATCCAAAGCGCGAGCAATTTGTTGCGGCCCACCCGATCGCGGGTACGGAGAACTCAGGTCCTGAAGCTGCGTTCAGTGGCTTGTTCAGAAACAAAACGAACATCATCTGCGAGAAGGATAGATCTTCTGATCGTGCACTGGAAATCGCGATGCGTGTATTCAATGCGTTGGGCTTACGCACCATCTTTATGGAAGCCGAAGAGCACGATAAACATGTAGCGTATGTATCGCATCTTTCGCACGTAAGCTCATTTTTGTTAGGACAAACTGTACTGGACATTGAGAAGGACGAGAAAAATATATTCGCACTAGCAGGCAGTGGTTTTGCTTCTACTGTGCGTCTTGCGAAAAGCTCTCCTGAAATGTGGGCTCCTATATTTGAGCAAAACCTGGAATATCTCAGCCAGGCATTGCTGGAGTATATCATGCACCTGCAACGCTTCCACTATCATTTAATGAAACGCGACATCAAAGAACTGAACAGAATCATGTCGGGCGCCAATGAAATCCGAAGAGTGCTGGATGGTATCGAACTTAAAACTAAAATTCAGAACGAGACCCAGTCGGCAGAGCAATCGGTAGGAACAATCAAATAAGTATATATCAATCAAAAATTTTAAAATAGTCTAACACCGCATCATCGTATGAAACACGCATTAAAACTTCAGTCGATCTCTACCTGGCTGCCAACAGCCAGCAAGCCCGTAATTATCAGTGGCCCTTGCAGCGCCGAAACGGAAGAGCAAACCATCGCCACCGCCAAGCAACTGGCGGCAACGGGTAAAGTACACGCACTGCGTGCAGGTATATGGAAGCCCCGCACACGCCCTGGCCAATACGAAGGTTCAGGTGAAGAAGGTTTGAAGTGGCTGGCAGCAGCAAAGAAAGAAACCGGTTTGCCTATTACTACCGAAGTGGCAAACGCTGCGCACGTAGAGGCTGCGTTGAAAGCTGGTGTTGACATTCTCTGGATCGGTGCCCGCACAACGGTAAACCCGTTCTCGGTACAGGAAGTAGCCGACTCATTGAAAGGTGTAGATATACCGGTAATGGTAAAGAACCCGATCAACCCTGATCTTGAATTGTGGATCGGTGCATTGGAGCGTTTGAACAAAGCAGGCATTACCAAGATGGCCGCTATACATCGCGGGTTCTCGTCATTCGAGAAAGGTCCTTTCCGCAATGCGCCTATGTGGGATATGGGAATTGAATTGAAGACGCGTATTCCTGAACTGGATATCATCTGCGATCCAAGCCATATAGCGGGTAACCGTGAGTTGATCGCGTTGATTTCTCAAAAAGCACTTGACCTTGACATGGCTGGTCTGATGATCGAAAGCCACATCAACCCGGATGCTGCATGGAGCGATGCCAAACAACAAGTGACTCCGGCTGTACTGGGTAAAATTATAGAAGGCCTGGTGGTACGTACAGTTTCATCGGATAACAAAACGTTCAAAGATACACTGAGCGTACTGCGTGAGCAGATCGACCAGTTGGATGATGAGATTATGTCGAAGCTCGCATCGCGTATGAAGATTTCTGAGAAGATCGGACAGTACAAGCGCGACAACAACGTAACCATCCTGCAAGTAAACCGCTGGGAAGAAATCCTTCAGACGCGTGTAACTTTAGGCAAGGCTATGGGCTTGAGCGAAGAGTTTACCAGCGAGTTGTTGAAGCTCATTCACAATGAATCGATTCAGATACAAACCAAAGTAATGAATAAAGTAGCCGAACGCGTTTAGTGTAATATCGGTGTAAGCTTTCAGGAAGCGGGCAAGAACTCTTGTCCGCTTTTCTTTTTTATAGCCGCATAAATGATGGGTTTTAAATAAAATATTACACTTCCTCCCCGGGAGTTTTCGTTTTTAGTATTTTGAACTTTAAATCTAGCCCCTTTATCTACTCTATGATTCGTTACCTGTTGCTGGTCATGAGCATGGTGCTCGCGACTGCCGCTATTGCGCAGAAAATTCCATTGATTAATTCCGGTGAAGTGATCGAACAAGCCAAGGTCTTGTACGACTCCGGAAAGTACGAAGAATCCATTCGTACATTTTTAACAATACCCAAGCGCGATACAAATTATGTATACATGCTCACCGAGCTGGCGCTTTCCTACAACGCTAATCAGCAATACGACAAGACTATTGAAGTATGCGAAGAAGCTTTGCTGAAACCATCCATCCATCGCTCGCACCTGCTGCGTTCGCGAGCGGTAGCCTATGATAAGAAAGGTGATTTTGATAAATCAGTAGGCTTGTTTCAAAAAGCTATAGCGCAGTATCCTTTTGATGCTTCTCTGATCTATAACCTGGGGATTACTTACTATAATCATAAGGACTACGAAAAAGCGATTGATTGTTTTTTCAAAGTGCTCTCGATAAATCCATTTCATGGAGGAAGCCATCTTAATCTCGGGCGGGTAGCAGTAGGGCAAGGACATAAAACCCACGCGATGCTTTCGTTCGGAGTATATCTGGCTGTAAACAATGAAGACAACGATCGCCTGGTATATATTGATAAGGTAGTATCCAACCAGATACAGGATGAAGGTTCTATATCACCCATTGGAAGCAATGGTTGTGAAAAGCTCGACCAGATTTTACGCGCGAAGATTGCCCTCGATAAAAATTTCAAATCGAAGGTAGATGTAGATGCTCCTGTAGTAAAGCAGTATGAAATGTTATTCGAGCAACTGGGTATCATTAATACTTCGTCTGACGATCGCTGGGTTAAGTATTACCTGACGTTCTATAAAGCGATCAAGGAACGGAATCTCACAGAACCTTTCATGTATCATATACTGGCTTCAGCTTCCAACGATGCTGTAAAGAAGTGGAGAAAGAAAAATGAGAAGACGCTCAATTCGTTTTATGTAGCCGCTAACGATGAGTTGAAGCGCATGCGGGCAACATTGGATGCACCCGAAGCAGGCTTCACCAAACCGGTAATGGCGTGGTATGATGATAATCACAGGCTGAATGCTTTAGGCGCCAGCGAAGGAGATAAACGCACAGGTCGCTGGGTATATTTCCATAACAATGGAGAACGTTCTGCCGAGGGCGACTATAAAGCAGGAGTGAAAGTGGGTATATGGAAATACTATCTCAACACCGGTGCAACAAAAAGTATTGAAAACTCCGAGAGCGGTGAGGTAACCGTATATTTCCCGGATGGTGCCAAACGCCAGCATTTCTATTTAAAAGATGATGCTATAGAAGGCGAAGTTGAATTATACCATGCCTGCGGAGGCGTGCGCGAGAAGCTGATCTATAAAGCGGGCAAACGCGATGGTAAAGGCAAGTCGTTCTTCCCCAATGGAAAAGTGGATATGAGCTATGCTTATAGCGATGACAAAGCGCAGGGAGAATTTGTGAGCTATTTTGAAAACGGACAGGTATATTCTGTCAGTAACTATAAAAATGATCTTCGGGAAGGATCATACACCGAGTACTATGCGAATGGAAAGTTAAGATCTAAAGGTGCGCACACCAACGATCACTCTACCGGCACATGGACATATTACTATCCGAACGGACGCATTGAGAAGACGGGGGCCTTTAAGGATGGAACGTCAACAGGTGAATGGCTTTTCTACGATACACGTGGTAATATAATTGAAAAGCGAAACTTCAATACAGAAGGACTATATCATGGCGAGGATACTTTCTTTGCCGATGGCAAACCAACCTCAGTTCATACCTATAAAAATGATGTGCTCACCAGAATAGTATATCTTGATAAAAACGGAAAAGAATTAGGTAAATATGAATTGGGCAATGGCACGGTAAATGCTAAAACTTTCTACGCTTCCGGGCAGATGAATGGTGAAGGTGTGTATAAAAAAGGAAAAGTAGAAGGCCGCTGGACATACTATCAACCAGAAGGTGTGAAGTTAAGTGAGTATACCTATGTGGCAGGCCTGGCACAGGGAGAGGCTACGGAATTTTTCCGTCATGGGCAGAAGAAGTATATATTTCAATATAAGGATAACCAGTTGCACGGATACTATCAGGAATTTCATGCTAATGGTAAAGTAAAAGAAGAAGGCTGGATGCAGGACGGTCAGCGCCAGCAGCAATGGCTTAGCTATTACCCGGATGGAACAATTGAGTCCGATGGATTTTATCTGAACGATGAATTGATCGGTGATTACTATGACTATAACAGCGATGGCAAACTGGGAGCCACGACTACATACGAGCAGGAGCGCATCGCGGATATTAAAAACTATAACAGCAAAGGTGATATGCTGACGAAGAAGCGCCCCGAAGAAAATAAACAGTTATACGAAACATTTTACCCGAATCAAAAGATACAATCACGCCTTATTGTGCAGTGTGGTAACTATGCAGGCACGTTAACCAAGTGGTTCCCCGATGGAAATGTATTTTATTCGTACGACATGATGAGTGGACATCGTCATGGTGCCTATAAATACTACGACATCAGCAACCAGGTGCACATGGAAGGACAGTATATCAACGGATCGATGGAAGGCATTTGGAAAGGACACTATACCGATGGCTCCCTGGATTATGAAGGAAACTATATCCGCGGCAACCACGATAGCACCTGGACATTTTATTTCCGTCATGGTAAAATATCTTCGGTTATTCCATTCCAGAAAGACGATCGCGATGGTATAGCACGCTATAATTCACCGGAAGGAACTCCCATCGTTGAAAAGTTATACCAGCAGGATGACCTGATCGCTTACCGTGTAGTAAATGAGAAAGGTGAGTTTGGTGCGTGGGTTCCGTTCACAGCCAGTACTACTATCGTAGCAAAGTATCCCAATGGCACAGTTGCGTATGAAGAACCCTTTAAGAACGGAGCGCTGGAAGGCGTGAAGCGGATATACTTCAGCAACGGTAAATTATACAGTGAGTTTAACTATAAGCATGGCGATTACGAAGGTCCGTTCAAGATATACTTCCCGGGCGGCCAGTTGCGCGAAAAAGGGCAGTATCGCGATGATGAACTGCATGGTGTGATAGAAGAGTATAATGAAGATGGTACGCTGCTGAAACAGGAAACCTATACCTGGGGAACACGCAACGGTAAATCGGTGATCAACCCCAAAGGAGGCAAGTCCAAAGAAGTTCTCTTCTGGTGGGGACTCCCACAGTAGAAATATATACTGACACACCCACACCCTAAAAAAAGATATGTGCATGAAGAAGATCATTTTTATTTTGCTCCTGTTGCCGGCAAGCGTGCTGTTGAGCCGGGCACAGTCGGATGATGTATGGCAGCAATTCAAAGATAAATTTCCGGACGAGCCGGCTGTGTTCGTGGAGCGCTCCGAAGTACTGAATATACTGCCGGATGGCGATTCACTGAAAGTATATCTGGACGTAACAGAAGATATACTGCACCTCAAAGAACAGTCGGATATATTTTCGGGCAAGCGGGTATACGGATCGCACTTTAACCAGGTAGCCAATCTCAAAGCAAAAACACTGGTGTGGGATAAGAACCGCTATAAGGAAATGGTCGTGTCTGACTTTAAGAAGAACAGCGACCGTAGTGCCGGTATATTTTACGATGACTCCTATTACTACTCGTTCGATTTTCCTTCCATCGCATCGCGTAACCGTACGCAGCTTCAATATCGGGAGAATCTGAAAGACGTGCGTTTTGTACCGGGCTATGTATTTGCGAGCTACCTGCCGCAAGGTAAATCATCGTATGTAATTAAGACAACCAAAGATGTTGAGTTGAGCTACGAGGTGTTGCACGATGACAAGAAGCAGATACAATTCAGGAAAACAGAGAAGGGCAACAGTGTTACCTACGAATGGTCGGCACAGTATATGCCGGCATTGAAAGGTGAAGAGAACAGTCCGTCCATTCGTTACTTTGTGCCACACGTAGTTTGCTATGTAAAATCGTACAAGACCAAGAAGGGGCAGGTAAAAGTACTATCGAACCTGGATGACCTCTATAGCTGGTACTATACTTTTGTAGAGAAACTGAATAAAGATAATTCTCCGGAGTTATCAGCGATCGTAGAAAAAATCAAAGCCAACAGTAAATCGGAAATAGAAACGGTGAAGAAAGTTTTCTATTGGGTGCAAGACAATATTCAATATATAGCTTTCGAGCAGGGTATGCGTGGTCTTATTCCGCATAACGGATCGTATGTATGCGAGAAACGTTATGGCGATTGCAAGGATATGGCCAATCTTATCGTGAACATGCTGCAGATTGCCGGTATAAAAGCATATCACACGTGGATCGGTACGCGCGATCTTCCATATCGCTATACCGAGGTACCGACACCACTGGTAGATAATCACATGATCGCTACCTATATTTCAAAAGACGGCCAGTATTATTTTCTCGATGGCACCAGTGATCATACAACGTTCGGTTATCCTTCTTCTATGATACAGGGTAAAGAAGCGTTGATCGGTATTGATCCCGCACACTATGAAGTAAAAGAAGTGCCGGTGATTGCCAAGGAGAAAAATATCATGACGGATACCATGAAGATAAAGCTCGATGCCAATCAGTTAGTAGGTACCGGTGTAAGCACCCTGAGCGGTTATCCAAAAGTGTTTGCCGGGTATGAACTTGATCGTTCTGAGAAAGATGATGTAAAGCGCTACGTAACCAAGCTGGTAGGTAAAGGAAGTAACAAGTTCTTTCTGGATAAATATACTCTTCAGTTTATGGAAGAGCGCGACAAGCCCACGCGTGTGGAGTACGATTTCAGGATAAGTGATTATTTCCAGAAGCTGGGAGATGAACTATATATCAATCTGAATCTTAACAAAGATTACTACAACGACTTTATCAATGTTGCTTCACGTAAGGCACCGCGTGATATTGAGTACAAGTACATCAAGTATGAAGTGATCGATATGACTATGCCCGATGGGTATACGGTGGAGTATATGCCGCCCAATGCTAAATATGACGGGCCATTGCTAGGCTGTGACGTCAGCTACGAATCGTTGCCTGGAAAAATACGCTGCTCTAAAAAGTTCTATGTAGACTATATCATGTTGCAGCCAGAGCAATTCACGGCATGGAATGATGCTGTTAAGCAGATCAGCGAGATGTATAAAGAATCAATTATCCTGAAGAAGAAATAAAGACTATGTTAAAGAGATTTTGGATTGCTATAGCACTTGTTGTATTAACAAGTGCAGCGTGGGCGGCTGAAGTAAAACCTTACGAATGGGAAAAGAACCGGAGCCGCTATTCATTGGCAGATAATGAAAAGGATCTGACGGAGTTGATTCTGAAACAACACAATCAATATGAGTATGTGTTGGAAGATAACCAGTTCCTGATGTACTCTACCATTCACAGAATTATATTGGTTAATAACAACGAGGCGATACAAAAACACAATCGCATTGTTATATCGATGAATAACACCATTGATCTGGTCGATCTGAAAGCCCGTGCTATCAATAAGGATGGCAAAGCTATATATTTCGATAAGAGCAACCTCAAAGAGCTGAAAGAGGAGGAGAGTGGAAACGCCTATCGCATTTTTGCTATTGAAGGTATAGAGATGGGGAGTGAGATTGAATACTATTTTACGCGAAAGATGCGCGCCAGTATTTTCGATCGCGTGTTTATGCAGTTTGATGTGCCGGTAAAATCCAGTTCGTTTCTGCTATCGTGCCCCAGTCATTTGAAATTTGATTTTCGTGCTTACCAGGGATATCCGGAAGTAAAACAACAGGAGATTGCCAACAAGGAACTCAATCAGTACGCTTCTACTATGAAAGATGTACCGGCAATGAAGAAGGAAGCATTTTCGTATTATGATCCGAACCGTAAACGCATTGAATTTAAGTTGGCCTATAACACAGCCCGTTCGCAGGCGCGCTTATATACTTGGGACGAAGCCGCTAAAACATTTTATGGTGTTTTGTTCACAACAACCCGTGATGATGATAAAGCTTTAGAGAAATTTGTAAAGACACTGAACGATGATGCTTCCAAGAGTAAAGATGTGCGCATCAGGAATATTGAACAGAAGATCAAGTCGTCAGTAAAAGTAAATCGTGAGCGCAGTGAAGAATCGCTTTCGGAGATAGCTTCTATTATCAAGAGTAAGATTGCTTCGCGGGAGGGTATAACTAAACTGTTTATCACATCTTTTGAGCGGGTAGGTATAAAATGTTACCCGGTAATTACCTGCAGTCGCGAAGAGTTGAAATTTGACGGAGGCTTTGATACATGGTCGTACCTCGATGATTATATACTATATTTTCCCGATACAAAAGGTTTCCTGGCACCCCATGTATTTGAGTCGCGATACCCCCTTATACCGGCTGAGCTCACGGCCACCAAAGGACTTTTTATTGAACCTTTTGTTGTAGGCGAAGTAAAGTCAGGATTGGCTTCGATCGATGATATACCTGCTTCTGACTATACACTTAGCAGCGACAATCTCGACATGGATGTATCCTTCTCCGATGATCTTTCGGCAACCGATATACACCAGGTACGCGAATTCGGTGGGTATAACGCAATGTTCTTTGCTCCTTACTACGATCTGATGACCGAAGAGCAACGCACCCGCATGATCGAAGAACTTACCAAACAAACAGCTCCTGATGCAACCATTAATAAATGGTCAGCTAAAGCATTGCCGGACAAACTGGCTGGTAACTTTTTGATCGATGTAAATTTCAAGTCATCGCATTTCCTGGAGAAAGCTGGTCCACGTATTTTATTTAAAGCCGGAGAACTGATCGGTCCGCAGGTAGAAATGTATCGCGATGATCAGCGCGTAACAGAAGTGGAAAACGAATTTAATCGCGGATACGATCGCCTGATCAAGATCCATATTCCGGCAGGCTATACTATTCGTAATCCACAGGATCTCAAGATCGATATTACCTATAAGGATAAAGATAAAACACCGTTCCTCTTTCAGTCAGACTACGCTCTGAAAGGCAACGTACTGGAGGTTACAATTAAAGAATACTATAAAGAAATATTTGCTCCGCTGGCACGCTATGAAGATTTCAGAAAAGTGATCAATGCATCGGCCGATTTTAACAAGGTAACGCTGGTGCTGGAGAAGAGTAAATAGATAATTGATAAAAGATATAGCAAAGCCCTGCCAGCTATGGCAGGGCTTTTTTATTGTCGTGTTTTTAGAAATGATACTCTCCCTTTTTATTTACGTGCACAGCCCGGAGCTTTTTTGTTTTTTCAAAGTCGGTATAGATTGGTTCCAGACCTTTCCAGAAGGTGAGTAATGCCGGTGTATTTTTATACTCGGTTTGTAACGTACTAAAGCTTGTAGGGTCCAGTGCACTTGGAAATATATGTACCGGTATAGATGTCTGCCCGTTGTTGCGTGCTTCTACGGCCAGTATATATAGTTCCTTGATCTTGTCGTCAGTGATGGGAATGCAACCTACTGTTACGCAGTTGCCATGAATATAAATAGCACCACCGGGATGTCGTTGATCACTCAATATCTTGTCGGATGCATTCGGATAGTTAATACCTAACGATAAATGAAAATTGCTCTGCGGGTTAAAATGATTGATCTGGTAAATGCCTTCCGGGATTTGCAAGTCGCCTTCTTTGCGTTTGGGGCCCAGCACTCCGGAGCTTGAACAAAAATTGTATATCGCCAGCAGCGTGTATTCGTCTTTCCCTTTTTCGCAGACCCAGGCTTCCAGTTTTTGTTCTTTTTTGAACGCCCGGATAAAAAGATGAAAGCCCTCAAACTTCACTCTTCGCTGCCGAAAATAGCCTCGCACCACTTCCTCCTTTTCGGTATAAGCTTGTTTTACCCGGTCAAATTTTTGTTGATGCTCCTTAAATGCGCCAGTTTGTAACAAAATAAAGGTCATAGCGAAAACAAACTTCATAACTTCTGAAAGTTTAAAATAATGATTTTAAATTACGAATGTTTTGCAAGATGTAGCCCGGGCGTTTTGGGTGGGATTTCAGAATGATGCCCGTAAACTTTAAAGTTGAATATTCTTTATTGATATATTCCTGAGTCAAAAACGATTAATCAAGTTAGCAATATGATCATTACCTACATGCTGGTGGCGTTGGCCAGTGCAGCTATAACAGCACTGGTGTTCTACTGGCTTACCAAACAGAAGGAGCGGAAGCAGGCAGCGCAGGTAGCAGATCCTACGGTAGAGCAGATTCCGTGGTCGCGCGTGAATGAATTTATAGAGCACGATCGCCAGCGGATATCCAGCGATCTGCATGACGACCTGGGTACGGTGCTCAGTCTTATACATCTTGACCTTGATCTTGTGATGCGCGAAGCCGATGCACTTCCGCCACATGTAGAAGCCAAGCTCATTGTAGTGAAGCGTAACCTGAATCGTACTATTGAAAGTATCCGCAATATCATCTGGAATCTTTCGCCGGACTTTATCGAAGGCATGAGCCTCAACTTTGCTATACGCGAGCTCTGTCATAAACTCGATGCGCTGAAAGGAACGCACATGCACTTTGTACAGAGTGGCAACCCGGTGCCGATCAATCAACGACAAAAGCTCAACCTCTTTCGTATGGTGCAGGAGTTGTTTTCCAATGCTATTAAACACTCCAATGCCTGGAACATTTCAGTGCATTTACATTGGGAAGATGAGTTGCTCACCATTACCGTGGAAGATGATGGCTCGGATTATCGAAGAAAAGAGAACGAAGAGAAAACTTCAGGTATGGGAACGATCAACCTCGCGAAGCGCGCCAATAGTATAGGGGCTACATTCAGAAGAGAACCGATTGCTCCGCGTGGACTTCGGGTGATCATCGAATTTAATCCGCGACAAAAAGATAATGCCGATAAGTTTCCGCTTATGCCCCTGAGTGCTTCAGCCTAACACACCATTCTTATAGGCATACGAGATAAGCTCAGCTACATTACTCGTTTTGGTTTTGCGCAGCATATCTTCACGATAGCTGTTGATTGTATTTTCTTTCAGCGACAAACGTTCGGCAATTTCCTTGCTCGATTTTCCCAGTTTCAAATACATCAGTATATCGGCTTCACGCTTGCTGAAGCGTACAGACGGTGCGTTGTATACTTTCTCTTCTTTTAATAAGGAAGGGTGTATCATGGACGTGATATACTGTTTGCCCGAGAGTACAGTCTCCACAGCCTTCTTGATCTCTTGCGATTCGCTGTTCTTCAATAAGAATCCATGCACACCGGCCTGCACCAGGTGAGTTATCATAGCCTCTCCGTTGTATTGCGTTAATATAATGATGCGCACCGATGGATGATCGAGCATTACCTGCTTGGCTACTTCCATTCCATTCATACCGGGCATACCAATGTCAAGCAACATCAGATCAAAACGATTATCGCGCAGTGCATCCAAAGCTTGTTGTCCGCTGCTTGCCTGCTTTACAGTAGCATTCGGATATAGTTTGTTTAATACAAGAGTAAGTCCCTCGCGAAACAACGCCTGATCGTCAACAGTAAGAATGGATAACGGCTTCATGAATACAAATACTTTTAAGAAAATTGTCTCAATAATACCCTAAAAGAAAGTAAAACCCATACCGGATTTCTAAGGTTCAGTATAGATTCTTCACCACAAACAAATTTACGTATTTTAAATTTCTCACGGTTGTGAGTGAACATCATCACACGTTATCAATAGCATTACCGAAACTATATATGCATTACAATATCAATAACGAGAAGTAAAATTGCAACGAGTGCTATTGACTATTATGTCCGTTGTCTTGACAAAAATATAAAATGAGAAGCGGGAGTTGAGGAATTACGTCAACAGTTTATAGTATATTACTTCGGGCAAGCATCATTTCTTCTGGCCATTCTCCTGTTTCTGTTCTTCTTCTTTCTCTTCAGGTTTGGGTGGTGGCGGAGCAAGCTGCATATGGAAGCCGGTTACAAAGTATATTTCATTCTTCAGTAAGGCTTCATATAGTTTCAGGTTAATGTTCTGCTGGATGTCCATAAACTTGTTATAGTCCGGGTCTTCTACAAAGTATACTGTTTCATAACGCAGGCTCCAGTCGCCATACGCAGCGAAATGTGAGCGGTCGAATTTTGTAAGCGATTCACCTTCAATGGTAGCGCGGATAATACCCGGTATCGACTTCAGTTTTTCAACGGGTGTACGGTAGTCAACGTTGAGAGTAAAAACAACCCTCCTGGTAAAGAGTCTTTTATAGTTATGGATGCGTGCACCGGTAAGGTTAGAGTTGCCGATCACAATCTGCTCACCAGACAAACTCCGCACACGGGTAGTCTTCAACCCGATATATTCAATCGTACCCATCTTGTCATCAACAATAATAAAGTCTCCTACTTCAAAAGGCCGATCGAAGAAAATTACAAAGTAATTGAACAGGTCGCCTAATATATTCTGTGCCGCCAGTGCTACGGCTATACCGCCAATGCCAAGACCGGTTATAATAGTTGTTACATTATAGCCCAGGTTATCGATAAGAAATACAATGCCCAGCAACCAGACTACAATATTTATCAGTAACATAACCCCGGCCAGTTGCTTGATCTTTTCCTCGCCATGCTCCTGCCGTTTGATGTAGTTTTGCAGCAATAATAAAATAGTTGACGACAGAAGGCGCAGTACAAAGAAGGTTATCACCACCGCTGTTACGATCCGTAATACCTGCTCGGTCTTTACCGATAGCGCCAGGTAATTCAACCCGGCATAGATGATAAAGTAATTGAGGGCCGGAACTCCAAAGCGTTCTATACTTTGCACAATAAAGTTATCGCTCGTGTTGGTGGTTTTATCGGCCAGTAACTTCAGGCGTTTCAGGAGTGTGCGTTTGAAAAGACGCAGCAGCAGCGTACCCAATACAATGATGGAAGCAGCGATCAGGTAATCCAGCAGCGTGTTGTGAAAATATTCCCGTTTCAGCAGTTCGTTCATACTATAAACTGTATAAAACCGGGATGGGCTAAAAAGAAATGCCAACCCTGCTCGGGAGACTGGAAGCGTATATGTTTTGAAAAGTAAAAGCGCTATATCTTCTATAAGTTTTGCAAAAAAACTTCAATCTTTAGGGACTCTAATCCCTTACAAAAAACATGAACAGTTTGCCCTGGAAAAAGATCGCCATCGGTGGGGTGGCGGTTGTTATTGCCGTTGTCGCAATATTCTTCTTTAAGAACAGTCAAGGTACCAAGCCCGGTCCCAGCTATATCAACCCGGCCTTTGGTGAGTACATCACTTCCTATACTGCAGGTGTTATACCTTCGGGCTCAACCTTGCGCATCATCCTGGCCAATGATGCGGTAGACTCTTCGCTTATCGGTCAGGAAAGTTCGGTCAAGTTATTTTCACTGAGTCCATCTGTAAGTGGTAAAACTATATGGCTGGATAGACGTACCGTTGAGTTTAGACCCGAGTCGCGCCTGACATCCGGGCAGGTATATGCCGTTACGTTTGGGTTATCCAAATTGCTGGCGGTGCCGGCTGAACTTAACAACTTTGAGTATACATTCCAGGTAATACCACAGAACTTCGAGCTTGCAGTAGATAATATCAAGCCGTATGTAAAAACAGAACTGAAACGACAGAAGATAGAAGGTACACTTTTTACGGCCGATTTTGCCGAGAATACTTCGGTTGAAAAAATGCTGCTGCCCGAGCAGGAGGGTAAATCGCTGAATGTTACCTGGACACATAACCCCGATGGCAAACAACATACTTTTATAGTAGAAGATGTAGCGCGGAAAGATCAGGCCAGCAAAGTACAGCTGAAAGTTACCGGTGAACCGTTGGGTTTAGAACGCAGCGAAGAGGAAGAGGTAGAGATCCCTTCACTGAGCGATTTCAAATTGATGAATGCGAAAGTTGTTCAGAACCCCAATCAATACGTAGTGCTGCAATTCTCTGATCCACTCAAGGAAAAGCAAAACCTGGAAGGGCTTATCTCCATCACCGATCTTGCCAGCCTCGACTTTGATATACATGATAATGAAATATGGGTATATCCACCGGTACGCCAGAGCGGATCGAAGACCGTAAATATAGAAGCGGGTATACGAAATATACTTGACTATAAAATGAAAACGAACGCTACAGCCGAAGTAGTGTTTGAGCAACTGGCACCTGCAGTACGTTTTACGGGTAAAGGATCTATACTCCCCAGCACTGATGGTATGGTGCTGCCGTTTGAAGCAGTAAACCTGAATGCCGTAGATGTTACCGTAATGAAAGTATTTGAGAATAACATTCTCCAGTTCTTCCAGGTAAATAACCTTGAAGGCACACAGGAGTTACGAAGAGTGGGAAAGAAGATCATAACTAAAACCATTCAACTGGATAATACCGGTGTTACGGATCTTGGCAAATGGAATCGTTTTACGCTCGATCTTTCCAAGCTCATCAGCACAGAGCCGGGCGCTATATACCAGGTAAAGCTCGCTTTCAAAAAAGCATACTCAACCTATAACTGCGATGGCGAAGAGGAGACAGAGGAAACCACCAGTCAGTTTGAGGAATATGAAGACGATTATGAATACGAAGGCGGGTACTATGACGAGTATGAAGAATATTATTATGGTGACGACTACGACTGGGAGCAACGCGATAACCCTTGTCACTCATCCTACTATACTTCCAACAAAAGTATAAAACGAAATGTACTTGCTTCTGATCTTGGTTTAACCGCCAAAGGTGGTGATGACGGAAACCTGGTTGTATTTGTAAACGATCTGAAAACAACACAGTCACTTGCCAGCGTTCAACTGGAGCTATATGATTATCAACAACAATTGATCGGTACGGCATCGACTGATTCCGATGGTAAAGCTACGATACATACCAAAGAAGAGCCGTTTGCTATTATAGCGAAGAACGGCACACAACGCGGCTATCTGAAAGTTACCAATGGTGATGCCCTGTCGGTAAGTAATTTTGATGTATCAGGAGAAGTTATACAGCGTGGTATAAAAGGATTCCTGTATGGCGATCGTGGTGTGTGGCGCCCGGGAGATTCGTTGTATCTCACCTTTATACTCGAAGACAAGAATAAATTAATGCCATCGTCACACCCGGTGGTATTCGAGATGTATAATCCGCAAGGACAAGTAGTGAATCGCCTGGTGCGCTCTACCTCAGAGAACGGCTTCTATAAATTTGCTACCGCTACCAGTGCCGATGCTCCTACCGGTAACTGGACTGGCCGCGTGAAAGTTGGCGGAACAGAATTTTCGCAGACGCTCAAGATCGAAACGGTAAAACCGAATCGGTTAAAGATCAACCTCGACTTTGGTACGGATCGATTTACATCGTCCAATGCAACCGGTAAACTGGATGTGAAGTGGCTGCACGGAGCTCCGGGTCGCAACCTCAGAGCCGTGTTTGATATGCTGCTGGTAAAAGTGCCTACACAATTCCCGAAATATCCGGAGTATATATTTGAAGATCCGGCTCGTTCGTTTAACAGCGAAGCTCAACCGGTGTTTGAAGGTCTCACAGACGATGAAGGTAAAGCAACGGTAAATGTGAGTCTCGAATCAAGCTCTGCTGCTCCTGGATTTTTGAATGCTATATTCCGCGGAAAGGTATATGAAGAGAGCGGGAACTTCAGCATCGATCGCTTTAGTATACCATACTCACCGTACGAAAGCTATGTAGGGATGAAAGCTCCCGAAGGCGAAAAATATAGCGGTATACTATATTTCGATAAGCAACACACAATCGATCTTGTAACCGTAGATGGTTCCGGCAACCCGGTATCGCGCAACGATCTTGACATCAACATGTATAAACTGGGCTGGCGCTGGTGGTGGGATAACTCCGAAGAGAGTCTTGCCAACTACGTGGAAGGTTCATACTCTAAACTTGTTAAGAGCGGTAAAGCCAAGACCGTAAATGGCAAAGGCTCGTGGACGTTTGAAATGAAACAAAGCGAGGATGAATATGGAAGATACTTTGTGCGTGTATGCGATCCGGTATCGGGCCATTGCACCGGGCAAATTATATATATAGATGAACCCGGCTGGTATAGCCGCAACCGTGGCGATGAGGCTAACGGTGGCGCGACCATGCTTTCGTTCTCAGCCGATAAAGCTTCGTATAACATTGGTGAAAAAGTAAATCTTACTATACCCGGCGGAGCACAGGGTGGCCGTGCACTGGTAAGTATAGAGAACGGCAGCAAAGTATTGCAAACTTATTGGGTGGAGACACAACAAGGTGAAACGAAATTCAGCTTTGATGTAACGTCTGAGATGACGCCCAATGTATATATACACGTTGCCTTGTTGCAGCCGCATGCTCAGACGGTAAATGATCTGCCGATACGTTTGTATGGTATTACGTCCATACGCGTAGAAGATCCTGCCACACACCTGGAGCCGATCATTACCATGCCCGAAGTATTGGAACCCGGACAGGAAGTTTCCATTAAAATATCAGAGAAGTCGAAACGTAAAATGACGTATACCATTGCCGTTGTAGACGAAGGTTTACTCGACATTACACGTTTTAAGACTCCGGATGCCTGGAGCCGCTTCTATGCGCGCGAAGCATTGGGTGTGCATACGTGGGATATATATGATAATGTGATGGGTGCATTCGGTGCGCACCTCGAGCGATTGCTGGCTATAGGAGGCGATGCAGAGAGCGCTCCGAAAGATGATGATGCACGAGCGAACCGTTTTAAACCGGTAGTAAAATTCTTTGGTCCGTTTACACTCGATGGCAGCTCGAACACGCATACATTCACGATGCCGCAATATATAGGCTCCGTGAAAACGATGGTGGTTGCAGGTTATGAGGGGGCGTATGGTAAAGCAGAGAAAGCAACACCGGTGCGTAAACCGTTGATGGTGCTGGCTACATTACCGCGCGTGTTAGGCCCTGAAGAAACCGTGAAACTGCCGGTAACTTTATTTACACAGGAGAAAGGTATAAAGAATGTAAAGATCGATGTGAAAGTATCCGGTCCGGTTTCAGTAACAGGCGGTGCCAGTAAATCGGTAGCGATGCCTGCCAGTGGCGATCTTACGGTTGACTTTGATGTAGCGGTAAAGGCAGAAGCCGGTATAGCAAAAGTAGAAGTAACAGCAAGCTCCGGTAAATTTACCGCTACGGATATAATTGAGATTGACGTTCGTAATCCGAATTTACCAGTAACAAAAGTAACTGAGCAATTACTGGAAGCAGGCAAGACGTGGACAGCCGAAGCCATACCATTTGGTATAAGCGGAACGAACTCGGCTGTGCTCGAAGTATCGAGTATGCCTCCGGTAAACCTGGGCTCGCGACTGCGCTATCTCATCCAGTATCCACATGGTTGTATCGAACAGACTACCTCTTCAGTATTCCCGCAGATATACCTTAGCCAGATAAAAGTCCTTACGCCTGTTGAGCAGAAGAACATTCAGCGAAATGTAACAGCAGGTATAGAGCGGTTAAAATCATTTATACAGCGCGATGGCGGATTTGGTTATTGGCCGGGAGCAGAGTCGTCTGATCCGTGGGGGTCAAACTATGCCGGGCACTTCCTCGTAGAAGCTGAAGCAAAAGGTTATTATGTACCTGCCGATATGCTGAAGCGCTGGAAGAAGTATCAGAAAAATAAAGCACTTGAGTGGAGACGCAATACAACCTATTATTATAGCGATGATCTTATCCAGGCGTATCGACTATATACATTGGCATTGGCTGGTGCTCCGGAAGTAGGCGCGATGAATCGCCTGCGTGAGCAAGGTAT
This sequence comes from Ohtaekwangia sp., assembly GCF_036568665.1. GTDB lineage: Bacteria > Bacteroidota > Bacteroidia > Cytophagales > Cyclobacteriaceae > Ohtaekwangia. The sequence goes on from NZ_DATCSD010000224.1 coordinate 20,011, forward strand.
TCTTTCTTCTACCGCTGCGTGGATGCTGGCCGCATCGTATGCAAAAGCCGGTCAGCCGGAAGCTGCGAAAAAACTGGTAGCGAACTTATCCACCAAAATCAAACCCTATCGTGAGTTGAGCTATAGCTATGGCTCGGATGTGCGCGACAGAGCATTGATTCTCGAAACACTTTTATTGCTGAATGAAAAAACAAAAGCATTCGAGCTGCTGAAAGAAATATCGCGTTACCTCAGCGACTATGGTTACTGGATGAGTACTCAAGAGACAGCATTCTGTTTGAAAGCGGTAGGTACATTTGCCAGCATTGAGAAACATGGCGCACTGAAGTTTTCCTATACTTTGAATGGTAAAACAATAGATGCAAGCACCGAGTTGCCGATAGCGCAAGTACAGATACCGATAACAGGTGTGAAGAAGGAAAGTATAAAAATTGTAAGCGATAGTAAGGGTGCATTGTTCGCGCGACTGATCATGGAAGGTACTCCGGCCCGCGGACAGGAAGAGGATACACAAAGTGATCTGCACCTGAACATTCGCTATACCGACGCAGATGGACGCGAGATAAGTCCGGTGCAGTTAACACAGGGTACTGAATTTATAGCAGAGGTTACTGTGGAGCACATAGGCACACGTCCGGGATATCAGAACCTTGCATTGTCGCAAGTGTTCCCGTCAGGATGGGAGATTAATAACCTGCGACTGCAAGGAGATGAGGAGTTCCTCAAGTCATCGCCATTCGATTACCAGGATATTCGTGACGACCGGGTATATACTTACTTTGGTCTCTCGACAAATGAGAGCAGAACATTCCGCGTAATGCTGACGGCCAGCTATGCAGGTTCCTTCTATCTCCCTGCCACAAGCTGCGAAGCCATGTACGACAAGAGTATATATGCCCGCAAAAAAGGACAGGTGGTAGAAGTCATCAAACCGGCTGCACAGTAAATTTTATTTCCCGCAGATCTCGCAGATATACGCAGATGAATGCATTTATTCTGCGTAAATCTGCGAGATCTGCGGGAGACTTGCTTTTAATATTTTCCTATACCGTTATACGTGATTATTAGTATCCATCTCTACCACAGAGTATATCATACTATAAATTCTTTTGTGTATATATTGGATACGAAGCATTGATTTTATACCATTGCTCCTTTACCCGTTGTATGACAGAGAATGAAATTTCCTATAGGATCAGAGGAGCAATTTTCAGAGTATACAATAATCTAGGACCTGGCTTGCTAGAATCGGTATACCAGGCTGCTTTGGTACATGAACTAACAAAAGCAGGATTGGAAGCAAGAACGGAAGTAGAATTACCCGTGCTATACGACAACCTATATCTCGATCTTGGCTTTCGATTAGATATATTGGTAAACAACCTTGTGATTATCGAGATAAAATCGATTGAGGCACTACATGAAGTTCATCACAAACAGGTGCTCACCTATTTGAGGCTGGCCGACAAACGACTCGGTATACTGGTAAATTTCAATACCGATGATATCAATAAAACCATCATCCGGAAGGTAAATAATTTACGGTAATGCCGCCTCTCGTGCCTATAGTATAAATGTTATGCTGATCATCACAGACTTATTGCCGTTTGCTGAAACAGTTTGTAGTTTATAGCATGAGAAAAACCATTATACTATTCCTCCTGGCTTTGCCTCTTATACTGAGTGCCCAAAAGAAAAAATCGGACGATGCTCCGGCTCCTGTAGCTTCTGCCATTGCTTCCAAAGTAAACGGCCTTAAAAAATTCTCCGGCTTTGTTGAATTTTATTATGATGAAAAACAGGATAAGGTGTTCCTGCTATTCGATAAGTTCAATACGGAGTTTTTGTATGTGGAGTCGCTTACGGCTGCCGTGGGTTCTAATGATATAGGGCTTGATCGCAATCAACTCGGTCGAGAACGTATTGTGAGGCTTGAGCGCAGAGGTCCGAAGGTGTTGATGATAGAGCCCAATACGTTTTATCGTGCTATCAGTACCAGCGAAGCAGAGCGCAAGGCAGTAAAAGAATCATTTGCAGAATCGGTGCTATGGGGATTTACCGTTACGGCTGAAGAGAACGGAAAAGTATTAGTCGATGCTACCGACTTCTTTCTTCAGGATGTTCACGATGTAGTGGGTACATTACGCTCTACACAACAAGGTAATTATAGTCTTGATAAATCACGGAGCGCTTTCTATACCGAGCGCGTGAAAAATTTTCCGCTTAACTCCGAGTTTGAAGTAACACTTACTTTTACCGGACAGCCTTCCGGTAATTATATACGCAGTGTAGTGCCAACGCCATCGAACGTTACGGTGCGTGAGCATTTCTCCTTTGTACAATTACCCGATAATAACTACAAGCCGCGCAAGTTCGATCCGCGCGCAGGCTATTTCAATACATCATACTACGATTATGCTACACCCATCAGCGAGCCGATTGAAAAGCGATTTATCAATCGCCACCGGTTGGAGAAAAAAGATCCGTCAGCAGCTATAAGCGAACCGGTAGAGCCCATTATATACTATATGGATCCCGGTGCACCGGAGCCTATACGTTCTGCTTTAATAGAAGGGGCACGCTGGTGGAACCAGGCATTTGAAGCAGCGGGGTATAAAGATGCGTTTCGTGTTGAATTGTTACCAGCCGATGCCGACCCGATGGATGTGCGCTATAATGTTATCAACTGGGTGCATCGTGCAACGCGTGGCTGGTCGTATGGATCATCCGTTACAGATCCGCGCACCGGAGAGATTATCAAAGGACATGTTACATTAGGATCATTGCGTGTGCGTCAGGATTTTTTAATAGCAGAAGGATTACTTGCTCCGTATGAAGAAGGTAAACCGGTAAGTAAAGAAATGGAAGAGATGGCACTCGCGCGACTGCGTCAGTTGGCAGCGCATGAGGTAGGCCATACGTTGGGACTAGCGCATGCCTATAGCTCCAGTGCCGAGAACCTTGCTTCGGTTATGGACTATCCCCATCCTGTAGCAAATATAGTCAACGATAAAATTGATTTGTCGCATGCGTATGATACGAAGATCGGTGCTTTCGATAAAGTATCGATCACCTACGGCTACCAGGATTTCGCCGAAGGTATAGATGAAGACAAAGCATTGGATGCAATCATTCAGCAATCATTAAAGGCCGGGCTTACATTCTTGTCTGATCAGGATGCTCGCCCTATAGGAGGTGCACATCCGTATGCACACTTATGGGATAATGGCGCAAGCGCTACCGATGAGTTGAATCGTGTTATGCAGGTACGGGCTATAGCATTAAAGAATTTTGGCGAACGCAATATTCGCGAACATGCACCGATGGCTACATTAGAAGAAGTACTGGTGCCGATGTATTTCTTTCATCGCTATCAGGCAGAGGCTGCTGTGAAAGTTGTAGGTGGATTAAATTATCGCTATGCTATACGGGGCGATGGGCAACCTGTAGCCGAGTTGCTTACGCCTGAACAGCAAACCAAAGCATTGGATGCATTGCTTAAAACAGTAGAGCCGGGAGCACTGATGCTCCCGGAAAGTTTATTGACAAATATACCACCACGCCCCATCGGCTATCAGCGCCATCGTGAGTTGATCAAGGTGAAAACCGGTTTGACATTCGATCCTCTTTCATTGGCAGAAACAGCTGCGGATATGACCTATGGTTTACTGCTGCATCCTGCGCGCGCCAATAGATTGGTAGAACATCATGCACGCAATGTAAACCAGCCAAGTCTTGAAAGTATAGTAGATAAATTAATTGCCGCTTCATTCAAGACCCCGGCTCAACCAGGTTATGCAGGTGCCGTGCAGATGAGTGTAGACGATGCGTTGTTTTCTAATCTTGCCAAACTCGCAGCCTCTAACGATGCCTCGGTAACGACACGTGCTATAGCATCGTTAAAGTTAGAGCAGTTAAAATTATGGCTGAAACAAAAGAGCCCGCTTACTATCAACGAAGAGTGGCGCGCGTTCTATAGCTATACTGCTTCCCTTATCGAACGGCTGCAGGAGAATCCGGAAGAATTTAAAGCAGACTATCCATTGGATGCACCTCCCGGTATGCCGATCGGAAGTGCTGATCTGGATTTCTGCGGAAATGATTGATCCGAAATTCTGCTTCACGTAGTTAAAGACCTTCAATAGATCACAGCGCTTCGCTATTTTTGCAATGGCATGACGCGGAAGATCAAGATCAGAATAACAATAGCACTGCTCGTAACAGGGGCAGTGCTATATTATTTTTGTTTACCATTAACGCTTTTTCAGGATCCTTATTCCACGGTGCTCGAAGCATCGAACGGTGCTTTGCTAAGTGCCTCCATTGCGCCCGATGGTCAGTGGCGTTTCCCGGAAACAGATTCGGTGCCCGGTAAATTTGCCGATGCTATAATTGTATATGAAGACAAGCGTTTCAGAAGTCATATAGGTATAGATATACTTTCGATGGGGCGTGCCTTTCGGCAAAATATAGCGGCACGCAAAATTGTGAGCGGAGGCAGTACACTCAGCATGCAGGTGATACGCCTTTCACGCAAGGGAGAATCGCGCACGATACCGGAGAAAGTTATTGAGATGGTATTGGCTACGCGCCTGGAGCTTCGCTATAGTAAAGAAGAGATACTGGCGCTATATGCTTCGCACGCTCCGTTTGGTGGAAATGTAGTAGGTATAGATGCCGCCTGCTGGCGCTACTTTGGTCGCGATGCCAAAGAGTTATCGTGGAGTGAAGCATGTTTACTGGCCGTGTTGCCCAATGCACCATCGCTTATACATCCCGGGAAAAATCGGGCACAGCTAAAAACAAAACGAGACCGGTTGCTGGATAAGTTACAAGCGATTGGCAAGATCGATGCCTTTACCTGTTCACTTGCGAAAGAAGAACCTATACCAGAGGAACCACAGCTTCTGCCACGCGCAGCACGACATCTCTTAACGCGCATGCGTGCTGACGGATTAGCCGGTAAAAAATTACAATCAACACTCGACTATGCTTTACAACAACGTGTTGAACAAATTCTGCAAGATCATCACGATCGTCTTATCGGTAACAGAATTCATCATGCAGCAGCGATCGTAGCCGATATACAAACCGGAAATGTTATAGCGTATGTGGGCAATATAGCTAACGGTAAAAATTATCGTGGTGATGATGTAGATGTAGCCGTGGCTCCACGCAGTACCGGCAGTATACTGAAACCATTTTTGTATGCTGCTATGCTTGATGAAGGCAAGATTCTTCCGCGAACCATGCTGCCGGATATACCTGTTTTTATCAACGGATTTACGCCCAAGAATTTCTCGCATGAATACGATGGCGCGGTGCCGGCCGATAAAGCTTTGATACGCTCGCTCAATATACCGGCAGTATATATGCTGCGCGATTATCGCTATGAAAAATTTCATTCGTTGTTAAAATCGCTGGGCATGACAACGCTTTCGTATCCCCCGGATCATTACGGACTTTCGCTTATACTCGGTGGAGGCGAAGGCACCCTGTGGGATATAGCCGGTATGTATGCATC